>CAYZVN010000019.1:41084-44601 GCA_964482025.1 uncultured Saccharophagus sp.
ATGAATTGTGTTTCAGGGTTGATATTAATTTTTCGGCGAAGATTTTTGATATGAAAATCGATGGAGCGCAGGCTGGACTCTGAAAACTCTATATGAGCGCCCTCCAGTAATTCCTCACGAGAAAATGCTCGCGAAGGATTTGTCAGAAACATCTCCAGCAAGCCAAATTCGATTTGCGTCAGGGTGATCACTTCATTGTCCAATTTCACCAGACGCTCATCCAGATTCATCTGGATTTTCCCGTAAGACAAAGTACGCGGACTGGAGCCGGTTCTGCGCAGTACGGCTTTAACTCGCGCCATCAGCTCCCGAGGGTTGAACGGCTTGCAAATATAATCGTCGGCACCCTTGGCAAAGCCCTCCAGGCGATGCATATCTTCAGCCAGAGCGGTCACCATAATAATCGGTACGTCGGAAATCGTGCGGATCTTTTCGCATACGGTTGCGCCGTCCATTTTCGGTAGCATCATGTCTAAAATAACCAGGTCCGGCCGATAGCGATCAAATAATGACAAAGCCTCCGGTCCTGTGGTTGCAACCTTATAGGCGAACGATTCATGGGTGAGATATTTGCACACCATGTCGGCGATTCGCTCATCGTCCTCGACGACCAATATGGTCTTATTCATAGAGCACCTCACCTAAAGGCAGTAAAATTTCTATGCGTAAGCCGCCGTGATCACCGCGCTTTGCCCTAATGGTGCCGCCGTGAGCTGCAATAATTTCCTTGCAGATCGCAAGCCCCAGCCCTGCACCTCCTGCGCTGCTACCGTTGGAGATGGGCAGACGATAGAGGCGGTCGAAAATGCGGGGCAGGAACTCATCTGCAAGGCCGGGGCCCGAGTCTTCCAGGGCGATGAGCGTTTGCGTATCTTTTACTTCCTCGCTGATCCAAAGCGTGCCGGGCGAGCTGGTATACCTCAGGCAATTTTCCAAAAGATTCACCAATACCTGGGACAGTCGGTGCGCGTCGGCATCAATATAAACCGGTTCGCTTGGATAATTCTGGTGTACCTCTATTTGCTTGGCAGCGAGGCGAGCACTATAGGCATGAATTTGTTCTGCTATCACCGTTGCCATTCGCACCGGCGCGCGCTGGAGTTGAAGCCCCATCTCTTCGATCTGACATAGTTGATACAAATCATCGGCAATGCGTTTAATGCGCAGGGCTTCTTTTTGCAGGAGTTCGGCGGTGTTTTCGTCACATTTGGAGAGGTCATCACAAATGGCAAATACTTCGCCCACCAATACGGTTAAAGGCGCTTTTAGTTCGTGGGAGACATCCATCAGCCACTGCTTTTGCCGCTGTTGATAAATGCCCAACTCTTCCGATATGGAATTAAAACCCTCCGCCAGCTCTTGCAGCTCGTCACCGGTGGAGACATGAACCACACTGGTAAAATCGCGCTTGGCGATTTGCTTTGCTTTCTGCGTCAGGCGATGGATGGGAGCGGTGATATGACGCGATAAAATAAAAGTCAAAAATATCGCAAACAATCCACCAATGGCGGCAGACCAGTAAACAATTCGAAGTTGTTGATCAAAAAAGTATTGCGCCAGTGGCAGCATATCCACGTCAATGCTGCCAACTCTCAGCCAGCCGACCGTTTCGCCGTTTGCTTTAATGCGTTGATAAGTCGCCTCTTGATTGAGAAATTCTGCGGATATCAGCGGTTGCTTTTGCGCATCCAATAGCGAGAGGCGCTGATAAAAGGTGCCGAAGGGAAATTCCCACTCTGGCATCTCTTCAAACCCGGATGGCGGCACTGGGGATGGACCGTCCCGTTGTTCTGCCACTTCCGCCATTAAACGAAAGAAAACCGAAAAAAAAGTGCGGTCGACGGTTTCCCGCCATTGTCCCGGATTGTCCCGGAATGTGTTCCACGATGGTTGCTGTTCGTAATGTTCGCCGAGGGTTTTGGCGAGATTTCTGATGACCTCCCGGTCGATACCGTTTAGCGCGTTGCTATACATGCTTTTACTGGAAAAATAGCTCAGGCAGATAAACGCCGAAGTCAAGATGACAATAATGCCGGTGTTGATCAGCACGAGCTTATGAGCCAGTTTTAAACGCATGGTAGAACTCCCGCTTCTGGATGATTCGAAATTTTACACAGGTTAAATCGCTTTGGCGCAGCTGAGCGTCACGCTCAGTGATTGTGGCCGGCGTCTCATTTTTAGGCGGGGACAGGTGCAAAAGCGTGGATCTCACAGGTTTCTCACATTTCGCCGATATAGTTTGCGTCGGAGAAGATGTAACGCAGTGGTAACCGGAATCGTTGTGCCTCCGACAACCCTCGCACAGGTATAGCACTATGACTCGACTGCTAAAACCATTGTTGTCCACCATTGCCGTCGCCAAAGCCGGCACCATGATAAGCTTTCTCGCGCTTGCCGCTTGCGGAGGGCAGGCCGGTGATGCACCCAGCTCCAGCAGCTCATCTAGCTCGTCATCTTCCAGTTCTTCGTCTTCTAGCAGTTCCTCGTCATCTTCATCAAGTTCGTCCTCCAGCTCCTCTTCCGGCATCGCGCAGAACACGACTTATATCCCCGATTCATCCTGGAGCTGCGGTGTGCCCCAAGGGCTTCCGGCCCCGGATAAGGGCGAGTTGGTATTTACCGTGACTATGGATTTAGGGGCCGTGCATGAGGTGGGTGAAACGCCCTACGGGGAGCGCCGCTTCTTTGATATTTCCGGCGGCACTTTTAATGGCCCACGAATTTCCGGAACAGTGCTAAAAGGTGGTTTAGATTTCGAGTTGCAATTGACGAACGGCGCCATGGAGTTGGAGCAGATAGCGGTGCTGCGTACCTCTGACGGCGCCAATATTTTTATGCGCACCTGCGGCTTCGCGCCCGAGGGGGATGCCACTTCCCGTTTTGTTCCCGATATTGAAGCGCCCAACGGCAGCCAACACGCGTGGTTGAACTCGGGGAAATTCGCCGGCATTCGCCGCGTCAATGAGCGAACGGGCACGATTGAGTTAAGTATCTACGATATTGCGCAAGTGCCACTGAGTGAGCCGAAACTGCAATTGATTGATCCGCCTGGATTAGCGAACCAGCCGTGGGAGTGTGCGACCAACAATAATGGTCGCGGCGCGACAGTCATGACTGCCAATGTCGCTTTGGGCGGGTCGGTTTCGGTGGGTAATAGTAAGCGCGGGAATCGCAACATTATCCCCATTACCGGCGGTCGTTTGAGCGGGCGCTTGAATGGTGTGGTGTTGCCCGGCGGGGCGGATTATCAGCTGAGCAGTGGCAATACCGTTTTGGACGCACGATACGCGCTGATGACCAATGATGGCGAATATATTCTGGTGCGAAACTGCGGTCCCTTCGGCGCTATGGTTCCCCGCTTCGAAGTTCGCGCCAATGGCCCCCACGCCTATTTAAATCAAAACCGCTATTTAAGTTCCGATCCCGGCATAGGAGCAGGTGGTGTGTCCATTACCTTTTACGAGCAACGTTAAGCCGGTGCAATATGAGGGGATTTGCGGCAGCGGCTAGCTAAATC
>CAYZVN010000020.1:0-43683 GCA_964482025.1 uncultured Saccharophagus sp.
CGTGATGGTCGTGATGGTCGTGATGGTCGTGATGGCCGGAGGTTGGGGAATGCTGTTCGCGCAGCGGCGCGGAGAGGCGGTGCCCATGGCCATCGCCATGCGCCATGCCCATGTCCCGGTGGTGGAGGAACGGAGCGGGATCGAGAGCGGGGATCTCCGCCAATTGAGCGAGATCCGGTGTTAGGGTGCCGCGCGCGTAACCGGACCTGTCGATACTTTGAGCAAATAAGGTGTAAGCGCGGTCGGCCGGCTCTACGATCACGTCATAGGTCTCCGCCACACCTATACGAAATTCATCTACCTCAACCGGCCGAATGTTTTGGCCATCAGCCGCCACCACGGTCATTTTCAGACCGGGTATGCGCACGTCGAACAAGGTCATGGCTGAGCCATTGATAAACCGCAAGCGCAAGCGCTCGCCCGGCTGGAATAGAGTCGTCCAGCCATCTTTTGGGGCCACACCGTTCATCAAATAGGTATAGGCATAACCGGTCACATCGGCGATATCGGTATCGCTCATGCGCATCCGATTCCACATGGCGCGTTCGCGCAAGGTATTGCGTAACCCTTGGCGGCGGATGTCGCTCAGCATATCGCCGAGGGTTCGCTGGCGGCGATTGTAGTAGTGACTTTGCTTTTTTAGGGTGGCCAGAATTTGCGCCGGCGATGTGTCGCTCCAGTCCGACAGCAGGATCACCATGTCCCGATCATAGGGCAGCGGATCGGGCTCGCGCGGATCTATGATGATTGCGCCGTACACACCGAGCTGCTCTTGGAAATGTGAATGGCTGTGATACCAATAGGTGCCGCTCTGGCGCAACTCGAACTCGTACTCAAAGGTGTTGCCAGGGCCAATTCCGGCAAAGCTCATCCCCGGCACACCATCCATCTCGCTGGGCAGAATAATGCCGTGCCAGTGAATGGAGCTGAGCTGATCAAGATCGTTGCGGACCGCAATTTTCACCCGCTCTCCCTCGCGCCAGCGCAACAAGGGTCCAGGCAGACTGTGATTGACGGTAATGGCGCGGCGCGGACTGCCGGTGAAATTGACAGATTGCTCGGCGATAACAAGCTCTGTCTGATGATCGGTGATAACTGCGGCTGGAGAGTGCGTTGCGGTATGAGCGCGAGCCCATGGTGGGAGCTGACTGGCGGCGCAAACCGAGGCGGCGCCGAGGACGAAATGGCGGCGCGATAAGGCCGCACTCAAAGGTGGAGTGAGAATGGGTGTCTTCATCGAAGTTCCTCTGACACCAAAATATAGACTGCGGCGGACTTCGACAAAGCTTTTCGCACCCAAAAAGATGCAAATGCGAGAGCCTAGATCAGAAGGTCACCTAGACCGCCTTTTAACTGGCGCACCAGGCACTACTCCAGGCTCCCGCGCATCCGGTTTTACGCTGGAATGATGCGGACGCGGATCACATGCTTGACCGCGCGCAGTGCATCCAACGCCGCCTCCGGTGGTGGAACGGCAAGGTCGAGGATGTTGTAGGCCACGGCATCGCGACTTTTGTTCACCATGTCGATAACGTTGACATCGTGCTCAGCAAAAATTGACAGCACATCGCCCAGTACCCCGGAGACGTTTTCGTTGCTGAAGGTCACACGGGTGGTCCCTTCGGCTCGCCCCATCGCAATCTGCGGGAAGTTCACCGAGTTGGTGATGTTGCCGTTTTCCAAAAAGTCGCGGATTTGGTTTGCCGCCATAACCGCACAGTTCTCTTCGGCTTCTTCGGTACTGGCACCTATATGTGGCAGCGCAATCACGTCGTCACGCCCAATCAGCACCGGCTCGGGGAAGTCGCAAACGTACTGTCGCAGCTTTCCGGCCTCCAGCGCATCCACAATCGCTTGGGCGTCGACGATGGATTCGCGCGCGAAGTTGATCAGGGTCGCACTGGGCTTCATCAGCGCCAGGGTATCCTTGTTGATCAGATGTTTAGTTGCGGCGATCGCGGGTACGTGCAGCGAGACATAATCTGAGGACGACAACAGCGCATTGAGACTCTCTTTGCGCTGCACTTGATTGGGCAGACGCCAGGCGGCCTCTACTGACAACGCCGGATCGTAACCGTGTACATCCATCCCCATTGCCAAGGCCGTCTCGGCCACCATGGAACCGATGGCACCGAGGCCGACCACGCCCAGCGTTTTGCCTCTCAGCTCGGAGCCGGCGAAACGCTTTTTCTCTGCTTCCAGCAGCTTGGACATTTCTTCGGCATCGGTCATATGACCGAGCGTACCGACAAAGGACCGGCTGCCGAGAATATTGCGCGAGCTCAACAACATTCCCGCTAGCACCAACTCTTTCACCGCATTGGCGTTAGCGCCCGGAGTATTAAACGCGACTATGCCGCGCTGGGTGTAATCCGCCACAGGCAGGTTGTTAACACCTGCACCGGCGCGGGCCACGGCCAACAAGGAGTCTGGTATTGCTTCGCCGTGCAGCTTATGGCTGCGCAAGATGTAGGCGTCAGCATTGGCGATCTCGGCGCTGACTTCGTATTTATCTGTCGAAAATTGCGACAAGCCTTTTGGCGCAATTTTGTTAAAGGTTTTGATCTGAAACATTAAGTACTCCGTAGCGGCTTCGCCACATTGGTTAATCCTGATTAGGGGTGATTGGCCACAGTTCCCGGGCCGCGCCGCCGGGTTGTAATTCTGACGACAAAACACAGACTTTCCTGTCGGAAATGTTTACACCCGATTCCGCAGAAATACTCAACCCTTTGTTTTACAAGGGATTTCAGAGTTGGCCCAATTTCTGCTATGTAGGCATTACCTTGCTGAAAAACTATTGCTGCGTTTTTCAGAACGGTAAAACCTTGTTTCTTCGATTCAGCCCCGGTTATCCGGGGTTTTTTTTGCCTCGAAATCGGCGCCACTGTGGGCGCCGGCCGGCATCAGACCCCTGTGGCCTGTTGGTAGGCCCAGGTGAGCCAAGGCAGCAGCGCTTCTACATCGGCGGTGTCCACAGTGGCGCCGCACCAGATTCGAATGCCCGGAGGCGCGTCGCGGTAGGCACCTATGTCATAGGCGACACCTTCTTTCTCCAGTAGCTTCACCATGGTTTTTACCTGTTCCGGCGTCGCCGACAGAGTGAAACAGACACTGGTATTGGAAAGAGTTGCCGGCTCCTGCGCCAGGAACTGAATCCAATCGTTGGCGGCCACGAAGTCCTGCAACACACGCAAAGTGGCCTCAGATTTCTTGATAGCGGCCGACGTGCCGCCGATGCTGCGCAACCAAGCCAACGCGTCCAGGTAGTCCACCACGCAGAGCATAGAAGGGGTATTGATGGTTTCGCCGCGAAAGATGCCCTCAATCAGCTTGCCACCTTTGGTCATGCGGAACAGCTTGGGCATAGGCCAGGGCGGGGTATAGGATTCCAGACGTTCAACTGCCCGCGGACTCAGGATCAGTACGCCGTGCGCACCCTCGCCGCCGAGCACTTTCTGCCAGGAGAAAGTCACCACGTCGAGCTTCTCCCAGGGCATCTCCATGGCGAACACGGCCGAGGTGGCATCACAGATCGTCAAGCCTTCGCGGTCGTCGGCAATCCAATCACCGTTGGGAACTTTGACACCGGAGGTGGTGCCGTTCCAGGTAAAGACCACATCGCGAGCAAAGTCGACCGAGGTCAAATCCGGCAACAAACCGTAATCCGCCTCCAGGACTCGCACATCTTTCAACTTCAGCTGTTTCGTGATGTCGGTTACCCAACCAGAGCCAAACGATTCCCATGCCAGCACGTCGACCGGGCGCTGCCCGAGCATCGACCACATCGCCATCTCCATAGCTCCGGTATCGGAGCCAGGCACTATGCCCACGCGATAGCCGCTCGGCAGACCCAGCAGTTCAGCGGTTTCAACACAGGCTTTTTCGAGCGTGACTTTTCCCAAGCTGGAGCGGTGCGAGCGCCCCAGCGTTTCCTGGGGAAGCTTGCTGAGGTCGTATCCGGGGCGTTTGCTACAGGGGCCGGAGGAAAAATTCGGATTGACGGGCTTTACGTGCGGTTGCATGCGCATCCTCGGGGTATGGTTGGATTAAGGCGCCGGGCGAAGCCCGGTATTTCAGGTGGACGGACGAGCCGCAAGAGCTGCCGAGCCCGGTCCGTAAGGCGAGGCATTATGCCAGCATCGGGGTGGATAACCCAAGAACCTGGTCCGGTCTAGGTCAATACAAAAGCGAATAAAGCTTGCGTTGATACTCCACCGCCAGGGTGTCTTTCTTACCCAGCACGGCGAGCACATCGGTAAACGTTTTACGCACTTCTCCGTCGCGGGCGTTAAGGTTTTTTTGCAGCAACTGAAAGAGCAGCTCCAGCGCATCTCGGTGGTAGCCGTGCTGGGAGTACTGCACCGCCAGCTGAAACTGGACTTCCTGGTTGTCAGGCTCTGCCTGCAATTGCCGCTCAAGAGCGCTAACTTCTGGCGCTTTTTCCGCATTTTGTGCCAGTTCAAGCATGGCTTTGACCTGCTCATATTCCGGCCCCTGATCCACCATGCGAATCTGCGCGAGCACCTCTTCTGCCTCGACCATCCGGTTAAGGGCAATATAGGTCTCCGCCAACACACAGGCGATATCGGCGCGCTGATTGGAGGCGTTATAAGCCTCTTTCAGCGCCGCCAGCGCACCCGCATTGTCACCCTCCTCCCGCAAACGCTGCGCCTCGGCCAGCTGCTTGTCCCAGGGCTTGGCCACGTATTTGTCCAGCAGCTTGCGAACTTCGGCTTCAGGTTGCGCGCCGACAAAGCCATCAATGGGCTGACCATCTTTGATAATCATTACGGTGGGCAAGCTGCGCACACCAAATTGCGCGGCGATCATGCCCTGCTCATCCGCGTTTACTTTGGCCAGTAAAAAGTCACCCGCATACTCCTCGGCCAACTTTTCCAGCAGTGGCATCAAAGACTTACACGGACCGCACCAGTCCGCCCAAAAGTCCACCATTACCGGCCGGTTAAAAGACTCATCAATCAACTGCTCTTTGGCATTGGCTTCGGTGATGTCAACTATAAAGGTCTGCACAATTGCTCTCCGCTATCAGGACAAAAAGGCGAACAGTATGTCCGCGGCAAGCGGCAGATGAAAGCCAAACCCGCGCGACGGACGATCGCTAACTCTCTCCTATTTGGGGAGACTTCGGTAAAAATCAAATAATGGCTGCTAAACACATACTCCGAGCGCGTAAATCAACATCGCTATTGCGATTCAGTTCACACCGCCATAGCCTTGCATACGCGCCGTCGTTGCCCGCATCCCGTGGCCAACCGTTCACTCAGCTAATCATCTTTCTTCTACTTACCCTCACCACGAGGCCTGCCTCACCGGCGTCCATAGGTTTGTTCATTTAACAGGAGATTAAAAATGACTCGACTTGCACTAGTAACTGGAGGCACCCGAGGTATAGGCGCTGCCATTTCCATACGCCTAAAAAATGCGGGATACCGGGTAGTGGCCAACTACGCCGGCAACGACAGCGCGGCGGAAGCGTTTCATGAGAAATATGACATACCGGTAATGAAATTCGACGTCGCCAACTTTGCCGCCTGCGGCAACGCCATCGAACAGATCACTCGCGATTTGGGACCGGTAGAAGTCCTCGTCAACAACGCCGGCATCACCCGCGACGGCACCTTGCAAAAAATGTCGGAAGAAGCCTGGCACCAGGTGCTCGATACCAATCTCAGCTCCTGCTTTAACTTGTGCCGCTTGGTGATCGAGCAAATGCGCGAACGCAGCTTCGGCCGCATCGTCAACATCAGCTCCATTAACGGCCAAGCGGGGCAGTACGGGCAGGTGAACTATGCGGCGGCCAAAGCCGGCATGGTGGGTTTCAGCAAGGCACTGGCGCAGGAAAATGCTAGCAAAGGAATTACCGTTAACACCGTTGCACCTGGCTATATTGCCACCGAAATGGTGCGTGCCGTTCCGGAAAAAATCCTGGAAAAAATCGTCGCAAAAATTCCCGCTGGCCGGCTTGGTGAAGCGGATGAAATTGCCCGCTGCGTGGAGTTTTTGGTGGCGGATGAATCCGGCTTTATCACCGGCTCTACTTTGTCGGTGAACGGCGGCCAATACATGTGCTGATCGCCTTAGATAGGAGCCGTTTGTTTTCATAAACGGCAGACACAAAAAAAGCCCCAGCTTGTGGGGCTTTTTTTGTCTTCGCAATCTCGGTAAAGCGCTTAACTCAAAGCGACTTACCAGATTTATCTTCTGCGCTACCCGCTTTAGCAGGCGCGTTTGCTTTGCCGTCGCCGGTGGATGCGGCGGCTTTACTCAAAGCCGCTGCGGGTTTTTTATCGCTATCGGAGTTCTTGCTTGGGCTGGCGGATTTGATCGCTTCCGCCAAGGGCTTTTCGGGTACCGGTGGTGCGTCTTTCGCAGCCGCCTTGGGCGCGGCTGCTGTGGGCGCCGCCGCTTTTTTTACCACCTGAGCGGCTTTCTTGCTGGTCTTGGTCGCCGTCTGCGCAATGTTTTCGGCTGTGTCTTTGACGGCTGCGCTGGCTTCTGGGGCTGCTTGTTGCAGCACTTGGTTAATTTTCTGATTGGTATCCAGCAAGATGCCCTGAGTATCTTCGACCATCTCGCGCATGCAACCATTCAGGTTTTCCCAATACGTTTGTTGCAGCTTCCAGACATCCTCAATATTTCGTTGCGCCGGAAGACTCTGCCAAGTCGTCACGCCCTGATTCCACAAGTCGGCCACTATCGAGGTCTGCTTTCTCGCGAGACTTTCCGCAGCCTGGGCTTGGAGTGCCCAAATTTCACCAACAGGTTTGAATAAACGCTCGGTTTGCTCGAATACTTTCTCGTACATAGTCATAGCCTCTGCCTAGTCATACCTAAGGAACAACCGCAACCCAGTAGGGTGCGGTACTGTGGGATCTCACTAAGCCCTACACATTCTGCAAACTGCACTGGACAGTCGACATGCTTTACGCACCGCCACCCGAGGCAGCCTCATACAAAAAAGCCTGACTAGAGCCAGGCTTTCGGGAATGGACCCCGCAGGATGAGGAATTGCTCGATTGCGCCCGCCTTATACTGCGGACGAGCGCCGGAACAGATCGCCGACTTTTTCTTGGCTGGAAGTGAAAGTCTCATATGCCTCAGAGGAAGCGGCGATCCACTTCTCCTGCAGGCTTTCCATATACGCCTTCTGCGTCTGATAAACGCCGGAATAATCTTTCTGCGAACTCAGCTCTTTCGCGAATGTCATGCTGTCGCTGACGATATCTTTGAAAAACGCGGTTTGCTTCTCCGCAGCCTCTTGCATGATTTGCGCGTTCAGCGTCATCAGCTCAGTGAGGGGCTTCATAGAAGATTGCGCTTGCTCAAATATTTTCTCGTACATATTCGATCTCCAGCTGTAAGACGGGGAAACAGGTTGCTGCATTGCAGTAAGCGGTTAGTTTAGGCGTGGCGCCAAAGGAGATCAATGGATTGCTGCGACGCAAAAAAGAGATTTTATACTTATTTGCTATATAGAACTGCTTGGTGATTACCGATCATCATCGGCACTTTCCGGGCCTTGCGGGGGGCTGTCAGCGGCACTTGAGTCGGATTCGCCAGAGCGGGTACCCGCCAGCGGGTCGAAGTTTGCGAACTGACGCCACCAGCTCATGTTTTGCTCCATCATCTTATTAAATGCCGTCAGCGGCGAGCTGCCGCCCATGAGGTCGGACACCGCATTTTGCAGCGCGCCCTGTCGCTCCAGGAACAGCGCCACGCTCTGCTCCAAGTATTGGCGCATAAACGACTGCATGTCGCTGCCGTAAAAGCGAATCATTTGCTTGAGCACTGTCTGCGTCAGAAGCGCTTGCTGATCGTTGGATTCCTGCTCGGTAATAATCTGCAAAAGGATGCTTTTGGTTAGGTTCTCCCCGGTTTTCGAGTCCACCACTTCAAACTCCTTATGACTCATCACCAATTCCTTGATGGCCTCCAAGTTAACGTATTGGCTTTTGGAGGTGTCATACAGGCGGCGGTTGGGGTACTTTTTGATGGTTATCACAGAAAATCTCGTCGTCTGGCGGATAGGCCGGCAGCGGATGTTGCGCCGGGAACTGCTTGAAGTATAACAGTAGAACCCAAGCCCGCTGGGTGGCGGGGCTAATGGAACAGGTTAAACGACCGCGCTTGCAGGCGCCTCAGTCGGGGTAAATCCGGGCTCCAGGCGAACTTGCACGTACTGCCCCGGCGCATCCCCCAGCGCCGGATGCGCCGCGCTGCCGGGCGCTCGCGCCGGGCGCAAATCGCCGGATCGACGCGCTAGCCATTCGCGCCAATCCAGCCACCAGGAGCGGTTGACTAAGGTCGCCTGCGACAACCACTCTTCCGGCGTATCCGCGTGGCTCTCGTTAAGCCAATGCCCGTACTTGCCGCCGCCTGCAGGATTGACAACGCCGGCGACATGGCCGGACTCGGTCAACACAAATCTCACTTCACCGCCCAGTAAAGCCGCACTGCGATAAGCCGCTTGCCACAAGACAATGTGATCGGCCTGGGCCGCAAGGCAATAAATTGGAATATCGACCGAGCGCAAATCCAGTGCCACATCCTCAATGGTAATACCACCCGGTTCGCGCAACCGGTTGCCAATGTACATCTGATTCAAATAAAACAGATAAGCCGCCGCCGGCAGATTGGTGGAGTCACTGTTCCAATACAAAATATCGAAGGGCACCGGGTTTTTACCCTTTAAATAATTCTCCACAAAAAATGACCAAAACAGATTATTTTCCCGCAGCAAACTAAAACTGAGCGCGAGTACGCGACCGTCGAGATACCCTTTGGCTTTTACATTTTGCTCGATAACCGGCAGCATCTGCGCATTCATGTAATTACCCACTTCCCCCGGCTCGGAAAAATCGAACAAAGTGGTCAGCAACGTCAGCGAGTGAATTCGCTTATCACCGCGCGCTTTTAGATACGCCTGCGTCATACCCAGCAAGGTTCCACCGACGCAATAGCCGGCAGTATTAATTTCCTTGGAGCCGGTCACCTCCGCTACGACATTTAAAGCGGCAATGGCGCCGTCGAACATATAATCCTGAAAATCAATCTCGCTGTAACTTTCGTCGGGGTTGACCCAGGACACCATAAACACATTAAAGCCCTGTTCTGCCAACCAGCGCACCAGCGACTTTTTCGCGTCCAGGTCGAGAATGTAATATTTGTTGATAAATGGCGGAACAATTAAAAGCGGCGTGCTGTACACCTGCTTTTTCTGCGGTGCGTAGTGCAACAGCTCAATCAGATGATTGCGAAAAATGACTTTTCCTGGAGTGCAGGCCAAATCTTTGCCCAAGCGAAATGCATGCATATCCACCTGAGTAATCTTAAAAGCCTCTGCGGGGCTGTTTTCCAAATCGCGAACAAATCGGTCGATACCCCGCGCCAGGCATTCACCTTGGGTGATTAATATTTCCCGACAGACTTCCGGGTTGGTTAAAACATAATTTGTCGGTGCCATAGAGTTAATGAGTTGGCGCGTGTAAAAGCGCACCTGCTCGCCGAGCTTTTGATCATCAAACTGCAAAGCATCAACCATTTGCTGCATAAATTCCGCGTTGAGCAAATAGGCTTGTTTGACGTAATTAAAAGCCGGATTGCCGTGCCAATCGGGATCGCGAAAGCGCTTATCTCCCGCCGATTCCTGAACCAGCGGCTCCGCCACCTCGCCCATAAAGGCGCGGGTGGCGTTATGCCAAAGGCGCTGTTGTTTTTCCAAAAACTGCATTTGCTGCTGCAAAAAGGTGCGAGTGTCGAGCTTGACCGCGCCGGCCATCCCCTGCGTCGCCGATTGGGCTGGCACGAAAGGATTGATGGCACTGGGAACCTGATGGCCGAGCAAGCGTTTGATAACTTCCTGCATCATGGTATTGAACTGCGCCCCACAGTCACTCAAGTACTGCAAAACCTGCGCGGAATCTTGCTGATTCACTCTCTCGTCCTCGTTAACGTATGGTCCAACCGCCGTCCAACACTAAGGTTTGCCCCGTCATATTGCGCGCCGCATCGGAGATCAAAAAATTCACACTGGCGCTCAACTCCGCCATTTCGATGAAGGCTTTTTTGGGCATGGGCGCGAGCATGATGTTGTTGATGACATCGGCTTCAGAAATACCGTGCTCTTGCGCCTGCTGACGGATCTGATTTTCCACCAAAGGCGTTTTCACATAAGACGGACAGATGGTATTGATGGTGATATTGAAGTCGGCAGTTTCCAGGGCTACCACTTTGGCAAACCCTAACAAGCCGTGTTTGGCGGCAACATAAGCGCTTTTATAAGGTGACGCGACCAGCGCGTGAATGGAGCCGATATTGACGATACGACCAAACCCACGGGCTTTCATCTGCGGCAGCAACCCTCGGGTCAGCATCGCCGGCCCCACCAACAGCACCTCGTTGAGCAGACGCCACTTGTCGGTAGGGAACGCCTCCAGCTTGGCCACATATTGCAGCCCGGCGTTGTTGATCAAAATGTCGACTTCGACCTGGTCCACTAGGGCATCGATATCCTGCTGCTGACTGACGTCGAGCTTATGTCCCTGGGCAAGATAACCCTCCTGGCACAGCTGCTCCGCCACCGCTTGAGCCGCCTGCAGGTCTAAGTCGGTCACCAGAACCTGGTGGCCACTGCGCGCCAAATCCGTCGCAATGGCCTTGCCGATACCACTGCCTGCCCCGGTCACAAGTGCTGTTTTTTGCGTTGTCATGAAAGGTTCCTCTAACGGATCGCTAGGACGCAAGGCACCGGGAGTTGGCTAGGGCTGAAAACGGCTCAACAGCGCTTTAACCTCATTCACCAACTGGGTGCTGCCGGGGGCAACTGCGCCGTCGTGCCACTCGGTCAGATGCCAAATGACTTGCCACTCGAGACTCTCCCCCGGCGGAATCATGTCGTAGGTGCCCTGCTGCTCAATTTCGATATAGGTATGGTACTTGTCACCGTGACTGTAAATCTCCACCTCGGCCTCTCCAGGGGCGGTCAGCTCCGCCGGCACCGGCTCGAACTGTTTCACCAAGAGTAAGCCGTCATTCAAGTTGGCCAGCCAGCCGGTAGAGCCATTGGCAAATACTTTTTCGTGATGCGTTTGCTGCTCTGGACGATAGCTGTGCCAGTAGACCCCATGAATGTGCTCTACCTGGCCGGTGGATTGCGGTAAAGGCTCGAGCATCCCCGTGTAGAACGTAAGGCCGCCGGAGACCCGGCTGATTTCCCAGGGAGCGTACTGAACGGTGGCGTCGCCGCGATTGTGCATGGTATAGGTGGCGCGCAAGCGCCCCTGCTGCAACTGAAAGCGCTTTACCACCTGCAACCCCGTTTGTTGGCACACCGCACTTTCGATCAAGATCTCCCCTTCACTTTTCAGCACCGAATAAGGTGCTTTGTCGAGGATATAGGGCGGTGGCCACCCCCAAGCACTTTGCGGGCTGGGCCAGAAGGTCGAGCCGATCTCCGGCGTGTTCACCGTCAGGGTATTGCGTCCGTTGATGCTGTATTCAATGATGTGGCCGCCGAGATTGGCGTCGACCGCCACACGATAAGGGCCCTCTTCAAGCGAGAGTAAAAGACTGACCATGGAAAAATACGTCCGATTAGCGCTGAAAAACGTAGAGCCATATATATAGCTCGCAGAGGCGCAAACGCTAACACCCGCACCCCAGCCTCGCAAGCGCGAATAGCGCTTTGGCGCAAGAGACCACAAGGCCGGTAGCGCAACCACCAGCGGCCTGGTGAAGTGACGGCGTTCGCGCCTCGCAACCCCTGCGGGTCAACGGCCTGATGGTTTTATAGTCAAAAACGCCATTTCCGTCTCAATACGCCCGTTAAACGCTCAAATATCGCGCTTTTCTGTAGTATGATGCCCGCGTTTTTTGGCGGTACCGAAGCGGTTTAGACAGCAAATCGATAGGTTAGAACCTCAAATACACATCTCATGCCCTGTTCTCAGGCAACTCACCAACCCTACGAGAGTTTTGTCGCTACTCATGCAATTGACGAGTTTCGATTTGGCCATCATCGGCTTGTACTTGGCGACCACCGTTGCCATAGGCCTGATGCTAAAGCGCCGCGCCGCCAAAAATCTCGACTCCTATTTGCTGGGTGGTAAGCAGCTGCCTTGGTACATGCTCAGTCGTTCCAACAGCACCATTACTGGGCTCTATAACACCGGCGTAAACCCGCTGTTAGGGTGGCTGGCATCCGGCCTCCGGGGAGGCGATACCCGCGCCAACCAGCGCAAACGGTATGGGTGTCGACTGAGGGGCTGGGGCTATTTCTGGGGCATGATCCTCGGCCTCATCTGTGCACTGGCATTCCGGCCAATAATCGGTATGCTGCTTCCCAGCATCGCAGCCGATATACTGCCGCTCTACTTGTTTCCAGTGGTGATTCTTATCTCAGGCATTGCCTGCATTGTCGGCAGTCTGTATTCACCACCGGAAGATGAGGAACTGTTGAAACGCTTTTATCGCAATGTGCGCCCGTGGGGATTCTGGGGCCCGGTACTTGAAAAAGTGCAAAAGGATGATCCGGAGTTCACTGCTAACCCGCACTTCAAACGCGATATGTTCAACATCATTTTGGGTACCTGTTTGCAAACGGCACTGGTCGCCCTCCCGATTTTCATCGTGATCAAAATGCCAACCAATATCTTTATTGCGGCGAGCGTTATCGCAGTGACCATCCTCATACTGCGAAAGACCTGGTACGCCAATATCGCAAATTGGCCGGCGGAAGAGATTGCACGGGAAAAAGCCCTCCAACAAGGGGCTGCGAAGTAAACATCCACCAAACGTCCAAGGACGGAACACTGCTATAACTGTTCACCAAAAGGTAACGACAATATGAAATTTGGTCATTTTGACGACGTCGCTCGCGAATATGTCATTACGAATCCGCAAACACCGTGGCCATGGATCAACTATCTTGGCAACGAGGACTTTTTCTCGCTGATCTCCAATACCGCCGGCGGCTATACCTTTTATAAAGACGCGAAATTTCGCCGTCTGACCCGCTACCGCTACAACAATGTGCCGATGGATAACGGCGGTAAATATTTTTACATCAACGACGGTGGCGATGTGTGGTCGCCCGGCTGGAAGCCGGTTAAAGCGGACCTGCAAAATTACAGCTGCCGCCACGGCTTGAGCTACACCAAAATTGGCGGTGAACGCAACGGCATCAAAGCGGAAGTCCTGTATTTCATTCCCCTTGGTACTTGGGCGGAAATTCAAAAAGTTTCCCTCACCAACACCACTAATGCGGCGAAAAAAATCAAACTGTTTTCGTTTACCGAGTGGTGCTTGTGGAACGCGGAAGACGATATGGCGAACTTCCAGCGTAACTTCTCCACCGGCGAAGTGGAAATTCAGGACTCTGTGATTTATCACAAAACCGAATTCAAAGAGCGCCGCAACCACTACGCGTTTTACAGCGTAAACGCGCCCATCCAAGGGTTCGATACCGACCGCGAAACCTTTATCGGCATGTACAACGGTTTCGACCGTCCCAACGCCGTGCTCGAAGGCAAACCGCGTAACTCCGAAGCCCACGGCTGGTCGCCCATTGCATCCCATTATTTGGAAGTGGAACTGCAGCCCGGCGAAACCAAAGAGTTGGTCTTTGTTCTCGGCTATATCGAAGTCGACAAAGACAACAAATGGGAAAGCAAAGGCGTTATTAATAAGCAGCCCGCCAAAGAGGTTATTGCGCGCTTTGACACAGTTGAAAAAGTGAATGCCGAACTGGAACGACTGACCAATTACTGGAGCAACCTGCTGTCCACCTATCAGCTCAACAGTGGCGATGAGCGCTTGGATCGCATGGTCAATATCTGGAACCAGTACCAGTGCATGGTCACCTTTAATATGAGCCGCTCGGCCTCTTTCTTCGAATCGGGTATCGGCCGCGGCATGGGCTTCCGCGATTCCAACCAGGACTTGATCGGCTTCGTCCACCAGGTGCCGGAGCGCGCCAAAGAGCGCATTATCGACATCGCCTCCACCCAATTTGAAGATGGCTCTGCCTACCATCAGTATCAGCCGTTGACCAAGCGCGGTAACAACGCCATCGGCGGCGACTTTAACGACGATCCGCTGTGGCTGATTCTGTCGACCACCGACTACATCAAAGAAACCGGCGACTTCGGCATCCTCGACCTGCAAGTGCCCTACGACAACGACGAGAGCAAAGCCACCAGCCACTTCGAGCACTTGAAGCGCTCTTTCTACTTTACCGTCAACAATCTGGGGCCCCATGGGTTGCCGTTGATCGGTCGCGCGGACTGGAACGACTGTTTGAACCTGAACTGCTTCTCCAGCGAGCCGAACGAGTCCTTCCAGACGACTAACAACAAGATGGGCCGCACCGCTGAGTCCTTGATGATTGCCGGCCAGTTCGTGCTCTATGGCAACGAGTTCATCAAACTTTGTAAACAAATCGGCAAAGATGACGAAGCTGCTGAAGCTCAGAAGCACGTTGACGCCATGATCACCGCCGTTAAAGAGCACGGCTGGGATGGCGAGTGGTACTTGCGCGCTTACGACTACTACGGCAATAAAGTCGGCAGCAACGAAAACGAAGAAGGCAAGATTTTCATCGAATCCCAAGGCTTCTGCGGCATGGCCGGTATCGGTCTGGAAGACGGCATGGTGCACAAGTCACTGGATTCCGTTAAAGAGTGGCTGGACACACCTTACGGTATCGTCCTGCAGCAGCCGGCCTTCACCAAGTACTACATCGAGTACGGTGAAATCTCCACCTACCCTGCGGGCTATAAAGAAAACGCCGGTATCTTCTGCCACAACAACCCGTGGATCATGATCACCGAAACCCTGGTAGGTAACGGCGACCGAGCGTTCGAGTACTATCGCAAGATCGCGCCGTCATACCTGGAAGAAATCAGCGATCTACACAAGGTCGAGCCTTACGTGTACGCGCAGATGATCGCCGGAAAAGACGCCTACAAGCCCGGTGAAGCTAAGAACTCCTGGTTGACCGGTACCGCCGCTTGGAATTTCGCGGCGATCACCCAGTACATTTTGGGTGTGAAGCCAGACTACAACGGCTTATCCGTCGATCCCTGTATTCCGAAAGATTGGAAAGGCTTCAAGGTCACCCGCAAGTTCCGTGGCGCGACTTACCATATCGAGGTCTCCAACCCCAATGGCGTGAGCAAAGGCATTAAGAGCATCACCGTTGACGGCAAAGCCATAGACGGTCACGTTCTGCCCGCGCTACCGGAAGGAAGCGAAGCAAAAGTAGCAGTGGTTATGGGCTAAGCGCCAGCCGCTTTAGCAAGAACAAAAGGCCGGCTCCGCAAGGACCGGCCTTTTTTAATGGCCGCCTGGCCTAGTCCACTTGCCCTGCGCCAACCATTTTTTAGCCAAACGGTCGATTTTGCCGCCAATCCGGCTCACCTAGACTGTGTTTAACTCGCGGCGTCAGATCGAAGAAGGTGTGGGAGGATCCATGGCTGCTGAACAATCCAGCACTATCACAGAACACAGCTCCGCTAGCCAATTGCTGGCCAAGTTTCAGGAGCGCTGCCGCCACCTCAATGAAGCCTTAGAGGCCGAGCGCGCCAAAACCAGCAAGTTGCGCCGCTACATCAGCCGCCTCAATAGCAAGCCCACCCCGCTGGCCGACCTCCAGCCCGAGCAACCCGAGCTGCAATCTCTGATTGCCGAACAAGCCAAATTGATCGAGCAACTGTACCTCGACAATCAAGCCCTACAAGCGACCGCCAAAACGCGAGAAGAGCAAAATCAACAGCTGGTCACCGCCAACGAAAAACTGAAGGCTCGCATTATCGAGTTGCGTCGCCAAGTACGCGAATACGCCGAGCGCCAGCTGGCCAGCGAACCTCGGCAACCTTCACCGACCGCAGAGACGCCGGCGGAGAACAGCGTCACCGCAATCCATAAAAAGACTTCCGTAACGACCAAAGTCTCACTAGCGGAAGCGTCCCGCTCCTGGCTACCGGCGTCGGTAGGTCGACTACTGCATATCTAGTAGAAGCGTCATCCACGGAAAAGTGGCGCTCTAAAAAGAAGAAGGGAATCGAAGCAACAAGGTGTTTTCACAGAGGTGAAGGTAGAGGACTAGACTGGCGAACCATAATAATCCCGCGCCAGTCTAGTCCTATTTACCGCAGCGGAGCCACACTCGCAAACGGCGAAGGTCCTCGGTGGCCGCAGAATCCTGCAACAGCGGCAAGTGCAGAGCGCGCTTATCATTGCGCAAATGCAAAATGACCAATCCATTGCTAACCAGCGTCTGATGGCCTCCCGCCAACTCCATCTCACCATTTGCGGTGACCAACCGATAGGCCTGCGGCAGCACTTGCAGGCGTTGAATCGAGCGCAATAACTGCCACTTCCGCCGAGCATGCCAACCCAACCCCAACAAGACGCAGAGCAACAGTATCTTCAGTGTGAACACCATCGAAGACGCCACGAGCAATACGCCGGTCAGGCTGTACAAAAAGATGACACTAACCGCAAATATCCGGGAGGGCTGCAGGGGAATATCAAGAACCGGAATACTCACGAGCGAAGCGCCTAATCTGGTCCACAATCCCCCGCAAAGACGCATCCTCGGGCTCCTGGCGGTGGAGAAACCAGGCGAACAAATCCTGATCTTCGCTTTCTAGCAAGCGCACGTAAGACTCCTTGTCTGCGTCACTCAAATCGGGATACGCGTGCTCGACAAAGGGCATCAACATCAAGTCCAGTTCCAGCATGCCGCGCCGGCTGGCCCAGCGTAAACGGTTGTATTCCACAAATCGCACCCTACATCTGCTGCACAAAAGCCCGTATTATACGGTACCTCACCCTTCAAACCCCATCGTTTACCTATAGGTGCATATTCGCTTATGAACGAATGGCTCGAGTTTGTCTCTGCTCACCCGCCCGCTAACCCCAACGCCGCCCTGGCCATGACCGCCATGGCGGAGCATCGGCTGCTACAGGTGACGGGCCGAGATGCACAGAAGTTTCTCCAAGGGCAGCTCAGCTGCGACTTGCGCCGGCTGGAGCAGCAAGACGTGCTATTTGGCGCCCACTGCAATCCCAAAGGGCGCATGATCAGCAGCGCAACCATCGCCCAGACCGGCGAGACGAGCATCGGCTTGCGAGTGCGCGCCAACATCGCCGAGCCAGCGCTAGCGGCGCTGCACAAATACATCGTCTTCTCCAAGGCCGCCATTACGCCCGCCACCCGGGTCGCCATAGCTCTTTTAGGTGACTTAACCCTTTTAGATGATGACCGGGCCGCCGCACACCCCCTGGGCGATCTACCCGCGCCGGGGAAGTTCGCGGTTCGCGACGATTTGACCTTGGTGCACCACGCCTCCGGCCTGCTGGAAGTCTGGGCAGAGCCCGTGCGCGCTCAGGAGCTCTGGCAACAGCTGTCGCCACTGACCGCCGCAGCCTCGCCGAACGCGCTCAATCGGCACTGGGTCGAACAGGGGATCGCCGAGGTGCAAGCCGCGACCGCCGAAACGTTTATTCCACAAATGCTCAACTACCACTTAATCGATGGCGTCAGCTTCAAAAAAGGCTGCTATACCGGTCAGGAAATCGTCGCTCGCATGCAGTATCGCGGGCAACTGAAGAAACACACCTACAGGATCTCCGGGGAGGTCAGCGAGGGGCCCCAGGTTGGTGAAGACTTAGTGTGCGCCAGCAATCCGGAAAAAGTCGCCGCAACTGTGGTGGCCAGCGCCGCCGACGCTGTGGGATGGACGGGATTGGTGGTCGCGACGGGCGACATACGCGACAGCGAAGCTGAGCTGGTAAGCCGAGACTCGGGGGCCAAATTCCGGTGGGATGCGCTGCCCTATGCTATAAGTTAGTAGTGAATTCGGCCCTAAGTACCATGGCCGTCCCTTCATCACTGCAGTTATATGGGCCCCCTCATGAGTACGCTTGCCGAAAAAGTCGCTCACGCCATCAATGACGCCATAGAGTCCGACAAACTCGTGCTCCCCACCATGCCGGAGTTGGCTCTGCAGGTTCGGGAAGTCGCCGAGGATCCAGAAGCTTCCATCAAGCAACTGGCCAATGTTATAGGTAGCGACACTGCGCTTACCGCCCGCATCATCAAAGTCGCCAATTGCGCGCTCTACCGCGGTGCGGTGGAGGTTCAGGACTTGAACATGGCGCTGATGCGCCTGGGGATGACCACCACCTGCACCCTCGCGACGGGGCTTGCCATGGAACAGATGTTTCAGGCGACCACCGACATGGTCGACCGGCGTTTGCGCCAAGTGTGGCAAGCGTCTGCGGACGTTGCCGGTATGTGCACGTTTATGTGCAAGCACTACACCCGCCTAAGGCCGGACCAAGCAACGCTGGCCGGACTGGTGCATAAAATCGGGGTCTTGCCGATTCTCGCCTATGCCGAGGAACACCCCCGCCTTCTCAAAGACAGCTTCACCCTGGACGCCATCATCAGAACCATGCACCCGACCATAGGCGTAAAGATTCTGACCAGCTGGGAATTCCCCAAGGAAATTCAGAATATCCCCAGCGCCCACCTGGACTTCTCGCGCAAAGTCCCCCAAGCAGATTACGCCGACCTCGTCACCGTTGCCCTACTGGAAACTCAGCAGGAGCAGTATCGCGATGTCGATTATCAAAGCGTCACCGCCTTTGCGCGCCTGGGTATTGATCCTGCAAACAGCCAAAGCGATCAGCAAGATCTCAGTGAGGCCATGACCGCTGCCATGGGAATGCTGCAATAACCCTAATGGCAGCGCCGCTATTCTATTGACACCAGTCGTCAAACCGGGATAATACCGCGTCCCGGATTCGGCCACGCCTGTATGACGTCGGCGATTCCTCCAGAATTTCGATTTTCAGCCTGAATACAGTAGGAGCATACGGTGGCCAACTCACCCCAAGCGAAAAAACGTGCACGTCAGAACGATAAAGCCCGAGCACACAACGCAAGCCTGCGTTCCATGGTTCGCACTTACATCAAAAACGTTGTTAAAGCGATTCAAAGTGGCGATCATGAAGCCGCCAAAGCCGCTTACACTGCAGCCGTTCCTGTTATCGATCGCATCGCCGACAAAGGCATCATTCACAAGAACAAAGCCGCCCGTCACAAGAGCCGCTTGAATACTCAAATCAAAGCACTCGGCGAACAAGCTGCCGCTTAAGATTTAAGACAGTCTCTTACTGCAACCAAAAGCCGACTCTGTCGGCTTTTGGCGTTTTTGCGTTTGTCACCTTTACGCTGCCGCGCAGATGCAAGAGTATCTTCAGCCTGCCGACCTATTTTGGCCCACCCTATTTTTGATCCCTTTCGGCGACAATGCCGTAGCCAAACCACAGCATCCAAAATGCGAATAAGGCAGGTGGCGCAAGCGCCACCTGCCCACTGTTAAACCAACAACACCTAAACCACCAGCGTCAATCCGTAACCTACGCTATAGGCCGCCAAAATATGGGGCGCATAACGCGCATATTGCATAAATGTCAGCTCGCGGACCTTACTCATGGCAACAATTCCTGCCGCAGAGCCGATCACCAACACCGACCCGCCGATGCCCACCGCATAAGCCAACGACAACCATTGCGAGGTGCTGAGCTGAGGCTCGGCCTTCAGCAGCGCCGCCGTCAGCGGGACGTTATCCATCAACGACGAAATCACGCCCATCAAATAGCTGGAGAAAGCGGGATCCACCTTCGCATAAAGCTGAGTGAGCCACACCAACACCCCAACTTCCTTCAGCGCACCGACTAACAATAAAATCCCCAGGAAGAACAGCAAGGTTTCAAACTGAATTTGTCGAATGTATTGCAGCAAGTGAATCTGCTCATTAAAGGTATGCACTATGCCGCCCACCATAAACATGATGGAGAGACCAAAAAGGAAAGTCAGTACCGGCGGAATATCGAAAAGAAGGTTGAATACCATGGTGGCAACAATGGTGCTCAGAAAAACGCAGCCAATCACGACATCCAACCATTCAATTTTGTGCGTCGCCACCTCCGCCACGATTCTGCGCGACGGCCCCACACAAAGCATCGAAATTAACAGCCCCACACCAACGACCGCAGGCAAAACGAGCTTAAGCAGTTCCGCGATGGTTACATGACCAGCACTGAAGATCATCAGTGTGGTGACATCCCCCGTAATTAAAATAACGCCGCCGGAGTTAACCGCAAACACCAGCAGTACACATAGGCGTATACGCTCCTTGGGCTCTAATTTAAAAGCCTGCACCACGCCGACACAGACCAAGGTTGCGGTAATGTTGTCGCACACCATGGACAGCAACATAGCGAAGATACCAAGCAAAATTGTGAGCTGCCGGAACGTCAACTCGCCCGGCATCACCTTCTGCACTATGGCACTGACCATTCCGCGCGCGTTGAGGTAGGCAACAAATGTCATGGTGGCCATCAAGAACAGCCACAAGCTCGCAATATCCAGCAGGTTTTCATTGAGCACCTCCTGGATGTGCTCGGCGTTACCATTGCCGCTGAAGTGGATAAACAGGATTACCCACGCAAGACAGCCTAAAAACAGAGTGGTTTTCGCCTTATTGAAATGAATAACATCCTCTAGCGCGATACTGACCAGCGCTATAAGCGCGAGCAATCCAATCACAAGCCCTATCATTTGCGCACCTCACACGATTACCCAGAGAACCGGGTGCAAGTTAAAAACCTTTAAATAATTCCTAGAAGAAAGCGGTTCTTAGATGGCGGAAACAAAAGGCTCCGCCACCGCAGAAAGTTAGAAGATGGGATTTACAGAACGGTGCGCAACACCGAGATCAAACGCTCAGTCTGCGCAAGCGTACCAACAGTGACGCGCAGGCCGGGGCGATTATTGATATCCACCTTGGGGCGCACCAGAATATTGTGCTGCATCAGCTCGCGATTGACGGCGTCGGAATCGCGCGGAAAGATCCACAAATAGTTCGCACCACTCGGCCAGAAATCCACGCCTTTTTCCCGCAGAAAGTTTTCCAGCAAGGGCTTGGCTTCACGCATCACTTCTGCCACATAGATGCGCGTATAGTCGGGGTGCGCCAAGGCAGCGCGTATGGCGACCACCGCTAATTGATTGATGTCATAAGGTCCGCGCACATTCAACAGCGCGCGAATATTATCCGGGTGAGCAATGATGTAGCCCAGGCGCAACGAGGGTATGCCCCAGGTTTTGGAGAAGGTACGGGTAATCACCAAGTTCGGATAGGTATCCACCAGGTCGCACGCCGTTTCGCCAAAATATTCGTAGTAGCATTCATCGACCAACACCGCCGCCTGAGGAGCAGCCTCCAGCATACGAATAATATCGGCGCGACTGACCACCGTACCGCTGGGATTGTTGGGGTTGCCGAAACAGATCAAACGCGTGGCCGGATTAATCGCGGCCAGCACTTCATCGGTGGGAAAGCCCTTTTCGTAGGTATACGCCGGCTCAATAATTTTGAGTTTTTCCACCGTTGCGCAGTGACTGTAAATGGGGAAGCTGGGGCCGGGAATAATCGCTTCGTCGCCTTCACGGCATGCCGCGCGGATAATCAAATCAATGCCTTGATCGGAGCCGTTGGTGATCATCAACTGATCCGCTCTGACGCCACAATAATCGGCGATCTTCTCGACCGTATCTCCATAGGCAGGATAGGTCTGCAAGCGACCACTGCGGATGTATTCAATTAGCGCTTCCTGGACAACTTCGCCAATCGGCAAAGTGCGCTCATTAAAATCCAACAGCAAGTGAGATTGTGGATTACGTCCATCCAAAGGGGGTTTGTAAGCACTCATAGCGGCGATGTGCGCTTTGAAAATCGACATAAATCACTCTCTGAAAAATTGCGGCCGATGGGCGTTAAACCAACACGAGATTGTCGCGATGGATCAATTCGTCATCGTCTTTGTAACCGAGCAAAAACAGAATGTTGGAACTCGCCTGACCGGCGATTTTACCCGCTTCCTCGCTGCTGTAGTTCACCAGTCCACGGGCCACTTCACGGCCTTCTTGGTCGCGACAGATCACCAAGTCACCGCGCAGAAATTTGCCTTCGACAGCGGTCACACCCACCGGTAGCAGGCTGCTGCCTTTTTTGCGCAAAACTTCTACCGCGCCATCGTCCAGCACCAGAACCCCTTTGGATTGCATCTGCCCTGCCAGCCAGCGCTTGCGCGCCGCAAGTGGCTGTTGCGCAGCGTAGAGCAATGTTCCTATAGACTCCCCTGCGGCAATCCGATTGATTACCCGCTCGATGCGTCCGCCGACAATCACGGTGCTAGCGCCGGAGCGCTCCGCCAAGCGCGCTGCGCGCACTTTGGTGGTCATGCCGCCCCGTCCCAGCACCCCGCCATCACCTGCCATAGCAAATAGCGCGTCGTCGCCGGCCGGGCTTTCCGCAATGATTTTGGCCAGTGCGTTTTGGCGCGGGTCCGAATCGTACATGCCCATCTGATCGGTGAGAATCATCAGGACGTCCGCCTCGATAAGATTCGCCACCAAGGCTCCCAAAGTATCGTTATCGCCAAAGCGGATTTCGTCGGTTACCACAGTGTCATTTTCATTGACCACCGGAATAACATTCATGCCCGTCAGCGTTCTCAGCGTCGAGCGCGCATTGAGGTAGCGGCGCCGATGGTAGAGGTCGTCGTGATCCAGAAGAATTTGTGCGGTGCGCAAGTTGTAGCCCTGGAAGGCCTCCTCGTACACCTGAATCAGCCCCATCTGACCGACGGCCGCTGCAGCCTGCAGCTCATGAATCGCTTGAGGTCGCTCGCTCCAGCCCAGCCGTGTCATGCCGGCGGCCACGGCTCCCGACGACACCAAAACAACCTCGTGCCCCTGTTTGACGAGATCCGCGATCTGCGCCACCCAGCCTTTGATTGCGTCTCGATCCAGGCCTTTGCCGTTATTGGTCAGTAGCGAGCTGCCTATTTTGATGACCCAGCGTCGACTCGCCTGTAATAAATGTCGTCTGTTCAAGTAAAGGATTCCTTAACGAACGTATTCAACCTCAACATCGTAATCGTCATCATCGAAATCATCGTCGTCATCAGCAGCTTCACCCGCAGCCGCACTACCTTTGCGGGCCGCCAGATGTTTTTCCCGCAGCAATTGAATGTGGTGGCGGGCCTCGGCCTGCATGCGATCTTGCACGGCGCGCTCCTGCTCCACCAACTCCGGATCGAGCCGCTCGGCTTCCCAGATTTCATCCAAAACATTTTGCAGATCGCGGGTAAGCGCTTCCGTGCCCTGCTTCTCTGCGGCCGATACCGTGTAGATTGGCCCGGACCACGACAACTCACGGATCATCCGTTCGCGAATCTCCGCCACTTCTTCCTCAAGCAGCAAGTCGGTCTTATTCAGCACCAGCCATCGGGTACGCTGCACCAGTGTTGGGCTGAAACGCTCCAGCTCGCGAATGATGGCGCTTGCACTTTCCACGGGGTCGGAGCCGTCGACCGGACATATATCCACTAGGTGCAACAACACCCGGCAACGGGTGAGGTGTTTCAGAAAACGGATACCGAGGCCGGCGCCGTCCGACGCTCCCTCGATCAAACCTGGAATGTCGGCAACCACGAAGCTGCGATGACGATTGGTGCGCACAACCCCGAGGCTGGGCACCAGCGTTGTGAAGGGATAATCCGCCACTTTGGGCTCGGCGGCAGACACCGCGCGAATAAAGGTCGATTTGCCCGCGTTGGGCAGGCCGAGCATGCCCACATCGGCCAGCACTTTCAGCTCTAGCCGCAGCTGACGGCCCTCTCCCGGAGTGCCGGGCGTGGTTTGTCGAGGGGCCCGGTTAACACTGGATTTAAAACGGGTGTTACCCAAGCCGTGCCAGCCACCTTGTGCAACCTTGAGACGCTCGCCCGGCTCGGTGAGATCGCCAATGACAACTCCGGTCTCATCATCAATCACCGAGGTTCCCACAGGGACAGCCAGCTCCAGATCGTCACCGGATCGGCCCGTGCAGTTAGAGCCTTTGCCGGACTCGCCGTTCTGCGCCTGAAAGCTGCGCGTAAAGCGATAGTCGACCAATGTATTCAAGCTTTCGTCAGCCACCAAAAACACCGAACCACCGTCGCCGCCATCGCCGCCGTTAGGTCCGCCTTTGGCGATAAACTTTTCTCGCCGAAATGCCAAGCAACCGGCACCGCCGTTACCTGCTTGAACAAAAATGGTGGCTTCATCTACGAATTTCATAATGCACTACTCGAGGTTTCAGCGGCGCTAACGCAACCACTCGAAACGCTACTTACAAACAAAAAAGCCCCGTCTACAGGGACAGGGCTTCTAGGACCTTCTGCTGAACGCCTTATTAGGCAGTTACAACACTTACATAACGGCGATTGCGGGGGCCTTTGATTTCAAATTTCACCGCGCCGTCTGCTTTGGCAAACAGAGTGTGGTCTTTGCCAATGCCGACGTTTTCACCCGCGTGAAACTGGGTTCCACGCTGCCGAACGATGATGCCACCTGCGGGGATGGCCTGACCGCCGAATACTTTAACGCCAAGGCGTTTACTCTGGGAATCGCGACCGTTGCGGGTACTACCGCCTGCTTTTTTGTGAGCCATGACTAAATCCTCTTACGCGTTGATGCCGGTGATCTTAACGTCGGTGTACCACTGACGATGGCCCTGACGCTTCATTGAGTGCTTACGACGACGGAATTTGATAATAGTGACCTTGTCAGCGCGACCGTGAGACAGAACTTCTGCCTTCACTATGGCACCGCCAACCAAAGGGGCGCCGATGGAAATGTCGTCACCATTGGCAACCATCAAAACTTGATCGAACTCAACGGTATCACCCGTTGCGACGTCGAGTTTCTCCAGGCGAAGAATTTCGCCCTCTTGAACGCGGTGCTGCTTACCACCGGATACGATTACTGCGTACATGTGTGTATGCTCCAGTAAATATTGGACGCCGCGAAGCACTCTTGCGAGATTTTAAGCCGCAACAACCATTTGTTGTGGCAACAAAGCTTGCGCCGTATCGGAAATGGCAGAGAGACCTGCCAAAAGGCCGCGAATTCTAGCCGATGGCGGAGCCTTAAGCAATAGTGGCTGGACGTGCACAAGCCTAAACTTGCGCACAAATCGCCACAAAAAATCACCTAGTGGTCCGACCCAACTTACCTAGTGAAAAAGCCCTCCTCCCTGAGGCTGTTGCTGCTCCGGCTGGCGCCGGCTGCTAAAGGGAGCGAGGGCGTTATTCGCCGACGGGGCCGCCGTGGGTTTTTTCGACGACGACGGTGGCCGAGCGCGGGCGAATTCGGGTACCGGCGGGGGTTTCCGCTTGGGCGTCGTCGCTGTAGGGCCAGTTACCGGGGTGTTGGACATTGACGAAAAACGTATGGTGGTTACCGGTAAACGCTAAGCCGGTGATTTCACTATCATTGGGCCCCACCAAAAAGCGTCGCAGCTCGGTTTGATTGGCGCCGCGGATCGCTTGCTGATTGCCGTTGGCATCCACCAGCGCTGAGGGAATGACGGCGAGCATTTGGTCGTTAGTGTCTTCCGTGACTTCGCTTGCACCATTGTCGGTCTGCACCCAGAGAATACCGCGCTTATCGAAGATCAAACCGTCGGGGCTGGCGAATTGGTTGAGGTCGGTCAAGCCGGATAGATTAATAGCCTCCCCACCATTTGCCGGAGAGCCAAAGAGGAAAATATCCCAATTAAAGGTTTGGTGATCACCGCTCTCATCCCAGCGAATGATATGACCAAACTTATTGTTCACCCGCGGGTTCGCCGCATTGGCTTGCGTGCGCGAGGTATTGTTGGTCATGGTCATGTAGACGCTGCCGGTCAGCGGATCTACCGCGCCCCACTCTGGGCGGTCCATTGGCGTTGCGCCGAGCTTATCCGCCGCCCCCGCTGTATTGAGAATAATCTCCGCCAAGCTGGCGAAAGATTCACTTAACGGCTTGCCGTCTTTATCGATGCTGTCCATGCTTAGCGGCAGCCACACCCCGGTGCCATCTTCATCAAAACGGGCAACGTACAAAGTACCTTCGCTTAAGTATTTATCGCCAACGGCTAAACGGTCGGTAGGATTGGCATCCGCTGGATCCCATACCGTCGTCGATAAAAATTTGTACACATACTCCCCGCGCGCGTCGTGACCCGAATAAAACGCCACTGGCTCACCAACGACCACCTTACCCGCCTCGCAGGCTTCGTGACGGAAGCGCCCCATGGAGGTTCGCTTAATCGGGCGACTATCCGGTGCGTAAGGGTCGATCTCCACAACGTAGCCATGACCGTTGGCTTCGTTGCGGTAATCCAAAAGAGCGCTGTCGGCTCGCGGTGTCACATCGAAGCGGCTGAACTCATCGTCCTGCTCGCCTTCATCTCCCGCCAAGTCGTTCCAGCCATATTGATTCGCCCCCGCCGCCAATCCGATACGCACTTGATCCGCTGTGCGCACACCGGTATTGGCAAAATATCCCGGCCAGTTTTCTTCGCAGGTTAAAAAGGTACCCCAAGGCGATGTGCCGCTGCCGCAGTTATTGAAGGTTCCGCGCGCGCTGGTGCCATCAGGAGAGTATTTGGTTTTTAGCAAATCATGACCGGCCATGGGGCCGTTTATATCCATTTCCGTGGCACCGGTAATGCGGCGGTTGTGCGGGTCGTTGGCCACCACCTGCCATTTTCCGTCCGCTTTCTGGATGCGCACCACGCTCACGCCGTGGGCGTAAATTTCTTTGCGAATTTCTTCGGCTAAAGTGCGCTTTCGGCTCCCGGTGTCACGGGTCGGCCCATTCGGGTGCAGTGCCGCTTGATCAATGTACTCGTGATTAATGCACAGCAAACCGTCTTCGCTACTGTCGTTTAAGGGGAAAAACGACATGCCATCGTGGTGCATGCCCACGGAATTAGCCTGATCTTCGGCAGTGTTAGTGCCATCTGCTTTCCAAGCTGCGGCTTTATCGTTTAGCGGGGTTCCCCAGGGGGCAAGGATGGAGGCTTGGTATTGCTCCGGCACCACTATCGCGTCGGTGCGCGAACCGGGAATGGATTGAAACCCCAGCGCGGAAAGCGGTTTGTCCGTATCCGGCAATCGCACTGCCCCGCCATCACTGCGGATGTGGTGCTTATTGGAGTTGCTGTCACAAGCGCTCAACCCGAGGCTCGACATAATGGACAGAGCTGCCATAGCACTGCCGGAGCGAATTAGTGTCCGGCGTTGAATACGCCGCTCCAATACGGTTTCAAATGGCGTGTTGCCGCTTTGGTTGTATTGGGTAGGGTCGAACGTGGCCTTACTCATTAAGATCTCTCCAAATGGATTAAAAATTCAGAGGAACCTTAAAGGGGCCACATGACGGATATATGTTGGTTTTTTGACGATTCGATGACGCTTACCGACGAGGCTCAAAACTCAACCAGGTGAGGCTCTGGAAGCTTGGCGTCCGCCAGTTTTTGGCGCAGGGTCAGCAGCTCAATATTGTCCAAGATGGGACCAATCACCACCTTGTACAGGCGGCGAGCGGGCTCGGGACGAACCTGGGCGGGAACACCTGTCGCCGAGGTCACTTGCGAGACTAAGGCAGAGGCGCTTTCCGCCTGACTGAAAGCGCCCAGCTGCAGGTAAGTCATTGGTGTTGTGGAACCACTGTCGGTGGATGCTGCCCCGGCGCTGGCAACGACCGGCATAGGGGCTGCAGAGGCAAGCTGAGTTGAGGGCGCGGGAACATCCGGTGCCACCACTTCGATTTTTACCTTAGTGGTGCCTTTATTGTGGAAATCGAGCTTTTTCGCCGCCGCATAACTCAAATCAATAATGCGCCCCTCGTGGAATGGACCTCGATCGTTCACTCGCACCACCACTTGTTTGCCATTTTCCAAGTTCGTTACCCGCACATAGCTGGGAATGGCAAGTGTGGTGTGCGCCGCCGTCATGGCGTACATGTCGTAAGTTTCACCATTGGAAGTTTTGTTGCCGTGGAATTTTTTGCCGTACCAAGAGGCATAACCGGTCTGGTTGAAGCCGCGGGTATCAAAGTTGATGTGGTAGGTTTTGCCGAGCACGGTGTAGGGGGTTTTGTTACCGGCGGTGCGAATCAATTCCTCGCGCGGAATCGCATCCGCCAAACCGGTTACGTCTATATCTTCATCCGGCGCACCGTCTCTCAAGACAACCGTGGTGGATCCGGGCCGCACATTGGCCGTACATCCCCACAACAGCAGGGGTATTAGCAGCACCAAAACCCACCGACAGCTCCTCAACATTTCCGCGCTCCACTTTTTTTGATGATGTACTACGGCTTATGGCTTTTTTGCGGCAGCGCCCGCGCGCGCATTCTTGATAGCTTCGCTCAGCTCCCACACAGCCATGGCGTAAAGTTGGCTGCGATTATAGCGAGTGATCACATAAAAATTATTGAAACCCAGCCAATACTCGGGCCCTTGCTCTTGCTCAAAACTCAAAAGTGCCGCCTTGCTATCTCCCTTTATGTTCTCCGCCGGCGTAATACCTTTTTTGCGCAGCTCGGCCAGGGTTACATCGGGTCGCGAGGTCTTGTTGATCATCCCCTCGTCCACCTTGCCCGACACCTTCGCCCGCACAAAGACCGGCTGGCCTGTTTGCCAACCGTGGGCTTTGAAATAATTTGCCACACTGGCGATAGCGTCCCGTTTGTTGGTCCAAATATCGGCGACGCCGTCACCGTCGTGATCGCGGGCGAAGTGGCGGTAACTGCTGGGAATAAACTGGCCGAAGCCCATAGCGCCAGCGTAGGAACCTTTCAGCTCCAAGGGGTCTTGTTTCTGCTCCCGCACCAACAGAAAAAACTGCTCTAACTGACCGCGAAAAAAACTGGCGCGCGGCGGGTAGTCAAAACCCAGTGTCGCCAAGGCATCGACCACTCGATAACTGCCCATATGACGTCCGTAGCGCGTCTCTACGCCGATGATCGCCACAATGATCGACTCGTCCACCCCGTAACGCTCCGACACATCGGCAAGTGTGTCGGCGTTTTCCTGCCAAAACTCCACACCCTGTTGAATGCGGTTGTCATCGAGAAAAATTTTGCGGTATTCGTACCAAGGTTTGGTTTTCTCGGCCGGGCGCGCAATCGCATCCAGAATCGCCTGCTTCTTTTCCGCCTGCACCAATACCTGCTCAATATCGCTGGCCTTAAAACCATGCTCCTTGACCATGCGCTCAACAAAACTCCGCGCTTCTGGATGTTGTTTGTAATCGGCAACCGCATGTGCCGATCCCAGTAAACACAAACCGCCCAGGGCGGAACGCAAAACTCGCTGCATCATAACGTTCACTCACATGGTTACACGCTTGCGCTCGGTTGCAATTGCCATCAGCAGCCCAAAGCCCAGCATCAAGGAAATAATGGAAGTTCCGCCCAAACTCACTAGCGGCAGAGGAACCCCTACGACTGGCAATAAGCCGGATACCATACCAATATTGACGAACACGTAAACCATAAAGGTTAAAGTAATACTGCCGGCAAGGATGCGGCTAAAGGTACTTTGTGCCCTTACGGAGATCCAAAGTCCGCGACCGATAATGAATAAATACCCGGCAAGAAGCGCCAAAAAGCCCATCATGCCGAACTCTTCGGCCAGCACCGCGATAATAAAATCCGTGTGGCTTTCCGGCAGAAAATCCAACTGCGACTGCGTGCCTTGCATCCAGCCTTTACCTTCCCAGCCTCCCGAGCCAATCGCCGTTTTGGACTGAATGATATTCCAGCCGCTGCCCAGCCTATCCGCCTCGGGGTCGAGCAGCGTCAACACGCGCTGCTTCTGATAATCGTGCATCACAAAATGCCACATAGGCCAGGAAGCGAGCGCGATTAAGGCGAGGGTGCCGATGATGTAGCGCCAAGGTAAGCCAGCGAGAAACAGGCCGATAAGGCCAGACGTGGTGACGAGTATTGCGGTGCCGAGATCCGGCTGTTGCACAATCAACATAGCCGGCAGCAGGATAAACGCGAGGGCAATCAGCACATGCTTGAGCCGGGGCGGCAATATGCGCGCAGAGAAATAGGCGGCAACGCAAATGGGCACCGCCAGCTTAAGAATTTCGGAGGGCTGGAAGCGAATAAACCCCAGGCTGAGCCAGCGCTGTGCGCCCTTCGCGCCCACTCCCATAAATAACACCAGCAACAGCAGAATCACGCCCACCATATAGAACCAGAACGCAAACCGCTCGATAAACAACAAGTTCACTTGCGCCGCCGCAAACATGGCGAGGTAGGCAATACCAAAAAACATTAACTGGCGCTTTACCATAAATGTGTTGTGGCCACTGGCACTGTAGAGCACCAGAAGACCGTAAACGGTCATGCACACCAGCCCCAAGAGCAGCAGTGGATCCACGTGGACGAGCCGCCAAAAACTGGTGGCACTTTTGAAGTGATGACTGGAATCCGGCAGGCGCCGAACAAAGTCCTGTCCTTTCAGAATCATGGCAACGACCCCAACCTGGCTTCCTGCTCCCGCTCCGCTTGGCGCACCGCGTCCTGGGCGAACCAGGTATCAAAAACCTTGCGGGCGATGGGCGCGGCGACGGTGGAGCCGTGTTCGCCGTTCTCGATGATGACCGCCACCGCCACCTGCGGGTTCTCTACCGGTGCGAAGGCGATAAACAAGGCGTGGTCGCGGTTGCGCTCGCGAATTTTGTCGCGGTCGTACACCGCATCCTGTGCAATGCCAACCACCTGAGCGGTCCCGGTTTTACCGGCGATATGGAAGGCAGCGTCTTTGGCAATCACCTTTGCGGTACCTTGCCGACTGTGAATCACCGCCTGCATCGAAGACACCACGTAATCCCAATTTTCTTCCCGCGCCGAGTACGCCAGTCGCGCAGGCGTTACTACTGACTCGGGGCCAATGCGTTCCACCAGGCGGGGCTCATGCATCACCCCGCGCGTTGCTAAGCCCGCCGTCATCACGGCCAGCTGCAGCGGCGTGGTCAACACATCGCCCTGGCCAATGCTCATATTGAGACTGTCGCCAGGAAACCATGCCGTGCCCCGCACCGCCTGTTTCCAGATGCGCGAGGGCCAGTTGCCGGCGCGCTCGCTGGGGATATCCACGCCGGTGCGTTCGCCCAAACCGAAGGCGGCGCCCAGCGGGTGCATGCGATCCACCCCTAAACGCACCGCTAAATCATAAAAATACGTATCGCAAGACTCGACAATCGCCTGGCGCAAGTCGACTTGATTGCCGTGCCCCCATTTTTTCCAGTCGCGGTAGCGGCGACTACTGTTTTCCAGCTGGTAATAGCCGGGGTCGCGGATACGCCACTGGGGCGTTATCACACCGCTCTCAAGACCGCCCAGGCCAAACATGGGTTTCAGAGTGGAACCCGGGGGATACTGCCCCTGAATGGCGCGGTTCAACAGCGGCAGATCTGGCGATTCATTCAATTCTTTATAGCCCTGATAGCTGATGCCGGTGACAAACGGGTTGGGGTCGAAACTCGGTGTACTCACCAGCGCCAATACCCCGCCGGTAGCGACTTCTATGGCCACCACCGCGCCGCGCAGGCCCTCCATCGCATCCACGGCGGCTTGTTGCAGATTGATATCCAGATACAGATGCAGGTCTTTGCCCGGCGCCGGGTCGATTCTTTCCAGCGTCCGCAGCACGCGGCCGTGGGCGTTGACCTCAACATGCTGAGAGCCCACCTCGCCCAGCAACTGGTTCTCGTAGTATTTTTCGACGCCAATCTTGCCGATGCTGTGGGTGCCGCTGTAACGGCGATAGGTCTCGTCGTCGAAGCGGCTGAGCTCTCGCTCGCTGATTCGCCCAACGTAACCAATGGAGTGGGCAAACAGTTCGCCGTGCGGGTAATAACGTACCAGCTGTGCCTCCACCTCCACGCCTTCCAAGGCATATTCGTTGACGGCAATACGGGCGATTTCACTCTCGGTTAAGTGGTAGCGCAAAGGAACGGATTCATAGGGGCGACGGCGCTGCTTTAAGGCCTTATGGAAGCTGGTCAGATCATCCTCGCCGACCTCCACCAAGCCGGCGAGAACCTGTAAGGTCTGCTCCAAGTCGGGGGTGCGCTCCTTGACGATCGACAAGGTATAGCTCGGACGATTCTCTGCCAGCAGCACCCCGTTGCGATCGAAAATAAGGCCGCGATTTGGCGGCACTGGCTGCACCTGTATGCGGTTGCTGTTGGCGCGGGTGGCGTAATCCTGATAGTTGACGATCTGCAAGTTGTAGAAGCGAAAAATCAACACCCCGAATAACAACAACACAAACGCGAGCGCCACCGTAATCCGCGAACAGACCAATCGGGTTTCCGTCTTGAGGTCTTTTAAATGACGATGGTCGTTATCAATATCGGGGAATGGCATATCTCAGGACAAGCGGTGACTCAAGCAAACGGATCGGGTGAGCGATGAGTCATACCGATTCATCACTCTGTTAATTATGGATCAACAATCAAGGGGTATTTGGCCCTGCTGGCGCACGAGTATGCCGGGTATATGCGCCGGAATAAACCCACTCCCTACAGTCGCCAGTCAAACTCTTCAGACACAGCGGACCCTGCGAACGTTCCTCCGGTTCCATATAGAGGGTCGCGCAGGTGGTGCAGCCTTATTTGTGATAAGGGTGGTTTTGTAGAATCGTCCAGGCGCGGTAAAGCTGCTCGATCAACAATACCCGGACCAAAGGGTGCGGCAGCGTAAGATTGGAAAGCGACCAGCGAGCGTTTGCGCGCGACAGACAGTGGGGACTAAACCCATCTGGCCCACCGATGACAAACGCCAGATTCGTCCCCTCCATTCGCCAGCGCGCCAACTGCTCGGCCAGCTGCTCGGTACTCCACGCCTTGCCCTGCACATCCAGTGCAACCATGGTGGACGAGGACGGCACCGCCTGCAAAATCGCCTCGCCCTCCTGACGCATGGCATCCTGCACACTGGTGCTTTTGCCCCGGTTACCCAGGGGCAGCTCCACCAAGCTGGGCATCAACTCACGCGGCAGGCGCTTGGCGTACTCGTCGTAGCCCGCTTGCACCCAAGCCGGCATGCGCGTACCCACGGCGATCAGCTGTACCTTCATCGATGCTGTACCTTCATCGGCGATAGTCGTTCAGGTAGCAGCGTATCAGTGCGGGCGCTCTTCGGCGCGATGTGCAGGCACCTTGGACCAGAGCTTTTCCAGCTCGTAAAAATCCCGCGTTGCCTGCAGCATCACGTGGACGACAGTATCGCCGTAATCCACCAACACCCACTCCCCCACTTCATAACCCTCAATGCCCAGCGGCCGATGGCCGGCCTCTTTTAATTCTTCAATCACATTATTGGCTAGGGATTTGACGTGGCGATTCGAGGTTCCGTTGGCAATGATCAAGTGATCCATCACGTCGGTGAGGGAACGGACTTCCAGTTCCACTATTTTTTGCCCTTTGAGGTCTTCCAGAGCATCGACAATTAACTTGTTTAATTCTGCACTCATAAATAAATAATCTAATTAATGGATAGGTTTCTAATGAATGGACACATACAGTTGGTGGGCGCGGATGTAATCGCCAACGGGATCCGGCACCAGGTACTTGGCCGGCATACCCTGAGCCAGTTGATCACGCAGGTCGCTGGACGACACCGCAACTGGGGTCGTCGCCAAAAACGCCACCCCACCGCTGAGGCTGAATTGTTCCGCCGTGCACTCGCGTCCCCGCAACCACTGCGCAACCTCGCCCCTTTCCGGCTTTTGCCAACCCGGCCGGTCGATGACCAGCAGATTGGCCAGATCCGTCAGCTCACGCCAGCGATACCACCGATTTAAGTTGACCAAACTGTCCATGCCAATAACCCACACCAGAACCCCGTGAGGCTGGTCCTGCCGCAGCTCCTGCAGCGTATCTACCGTATAGGAGTGTCCGCCGCGCTCAAGCTCGCGCAGATCGCAACGAAAGGCAGGATGACCGGTGACAGTGGTGTTGAGGTCGTCGATGGCCAAACGCAACATGGCCAGCCGATGAACAGAGGGAATAACCGGAGCGGCTTTATGGGGAGGGTCGCCGCAGGGAACAAACACCACCTCGGCGCCGGTGTGTAAGTGACACTCCAGCGCCAGGCGGGTATGGCCGATGTGGACAGGATTAAAGGTGCCGCCCAGATAGAGGGTGCGGTTTGCCATCACTGGCGAATATGCCCATCACCCAATACCACCCATTTCTGCGAGGTCAGTCCCTCCAGACCAACCGGGCCGCGGGCGTGTATTTTGTCGGTGGAAATGCCGATTTCGGCACCCAGGCCGTACTCAAAGCCATCGGCAAAACGAGTGGAGGCGTTGACCATCACCGAAGCGGAATCCACCGCCGTCATAAAGCGCCGGGCGAGGGTGTAGTTTTCGGTGATGATGGCGTCGGTATGTTGCGAACCGTAGCGATTGATATGCTCAATGGCCGCGTCAATTCCGTCCACCACCTTGATGGCCAGCACCGGCGCCAAATACTCCTCCGACCAATCGCTCTCAGTCGCGGCTTTGGCATCTGCCAGGATCGCCCGCGTCTTTTCACAACCGCGCAACTCTACTCCTTTGGCGCTGTAAGCCTCGGCCAGCTGCGGCAGTATCTGGGCGGCGACGGAATCGGCCACCAGCAGGGTTTCCATCGCATTGCACACACCGTAACGGTGCGTCTTGGCGTTTACTGCAATGCGCAATGCCTTTTCTAAGTCCGCTGTGCCGTCGATATACACATGACAGACGCCATCCAAATGCTTGATGACCGGCACACGTGCCTCCTGGCTGATGCGCTCGATCAAGCTGCGGCCGCCGCGCGGCACTATGACATCCACATACTCCGGCATGGTAATCAAGGCGCCCACAGCGGCGCGATCTGTGGTTTCCACCACTTGTACCGCCGCGTCCGGCAAGCCGGCCTCGCGCAAACCGGCGCTGATGCACTGCGCAATGGCGCGATTGGAGGCAATGGATTCGCTGCCGCCGCGCAGAATGGCGGCGTTGCCCGACTTCAAACACAGGCTCGCGGCGTCGATTGTGACGTTGGGGCGGGATTCGTAAATGATGCCCACCACGCCCAGTGGCACCCGCATTTTGCCCACCTGAATGCCGGATGGACGATATTTCAAATCGGTAACTTCGCCACAGGGGTCCGCCAGAGCGGCAACCTCGCGAATGCCTTCAATCATGGCATCGATGCGCCCCGGCGTGAGTTCCAGGCGATCGAGCAAGGCTGCATCCAGTCCGCGCTCGCGACCATTTGCCATATCCACCTGATTGGCCTCCGCCAATGCTTGACGGGACTGGTGCAACTGTTCGGCAATCGCCAACAGGGCGCGATTTTTCTGGGCGGTGCTGGCAGCTGCCAGCAGACGGGAAGCTGCGCGGGCTTGCTGCCCGAGCTGAGTCATATAATCCTGCACGTTCATGAGGGAAGCGACGTATCCTAGTGCGATCAAAAGAAGTTGCGCATTATATCAGGCGTGTCGACGGCTTGTTAGATCGAAAATCACACAACACGGACTCGGCCGTGAAAACCGACCGAGCCCCGGCCTTTAAAGTGAACGCTAAAATTGCGACTGCGCGGCAAAATGCGCGCGCGAATAAGCTACCCGCTCGACTATGGGGTATTTTTCCGGCTTTTTAATGGTTTCAACGCGGCGCAGGCGCGGCAGTAGACCGGCATCGTTGGCCACCTGAATCGACAGACCCGGCCGCGCATTCAACTCGAGCAGCAAAGGACCGCGGAACTTGTCGAGCACCAAGTCGACGCCGAGGTATCCCAAGCCTGTCATGTCGTAACAGGCGCACGCCAGCTCCAACATGGCAATCCACTGGGGCACCACCAGCTCACTCAACGCCTGATCGGTATCGGGGTGATGGCTGATCGGAAGCCCGCTTTTTACCGCGCGCACCGCTCTGCCAGAATCCATCGAAATGCCCACGCCAACCGCGCCCTGATGCAGGTTGGCTTTGCCTTTTGAAGCAGTGCAGGATAAACGCATCATCGACATCACCGGAAAACCGCGAAACACAATGACCCGCAAGTCCGGCACGCCTTCGTGGGTGAAATGCAAAAATGCGTCATCCACCTTAATCAGAGACTCCACTAACGCAAAGTCCGTTTTACCGCCGAGCGAAAACAGTCCCGCCAAAATATTGGAGATGTGGCGCTCTATATCCAATAGAGAAATCGCCTGACCGTTGGTTTTGTAGTAAACCCCGTCGACCACCCGATCGATCACCAAAATGCCCTTGCCGCCAGACCCTTTCGCCGGCTTGATGCAAAACCCCGGTACACCCTCGGTGATGCGGGCAACTTTCGCCACATCGTGCTGGCGTGCGATCACCCCGATCAAATCCGGCACATTGACGCCATGCTCGATCGCCAAATTTTTACTTTTGAGCTTGTCGTCCACCAAAGGATAGAGCGTGCGCGGGTTATAGCGGGAGATATAACGGATATTGCGGCAATTCATACCCAAAATGCCTTTGGCCGCCAAGCGTCCGTAATGGGTGTTCTGCCAATACTCCCGCAGCTTCATGCTCAGTTTCCTTGTACCAAGTGTCTAAAGCGCCGCAATTCGCTGAGCCGATAACCGGTGTAGTTACCGCACATCAACACCAGCGCCATAAACACCAACTGCAGCCCAATAAAGTTGAACATCAAGTGGCGCACAATCGGGTTGATCATCACCAGGTAAGCCAATACCGCCACCAGCAGCGAACCGCCGCCTTGAACAAACACCTCTTTGGCGCCCTCCTCTTCCCAGAGAATGGACATACGTTCGATGGTCCAAGACAAAATAATCATGGGAAAGAAGGTGACTTTGAGCCCTTCCACAAGGCCCAATCCGTAAGCGAGGATCGAAAAGACCGCGATGATAATAATCACCGAAATAATCACCGCCGAAATTCTCGCTACCAGTAATAAATTATGGCGGGACAGATAGGAGCGAATAATCAGGCCAATACCGACAATCAAGAAAAAGCCGACCAAGCCGGTGATTAAGGTGGTTTGAATAAACGCCAGCGCAATTAACACCGGCATAAAAGTACCGGATGTGCGAATACCCACCAAAATGCGCATTATCACCACCACCAGCACACCCACGGGAATCAGCAGTATTCCCTTGAACATGGCCTGCTCTTCCAGCGGCAGACTGTGGATCGAAAAATCCATCGCGTTGCGCAGATGCGCGACTTTCTCTTGGTAAATTCGCGATGCAGGCACCTCCTGCGCAATGATGGAGAAGCTAACCCCCGAGTCGCGACCGCCCACCAGATCCAACAGTGAGCTGGAATTGTGCTCCCACAGCAGTTGGTTGGTCTGCTGGCCCTGTTGCCCGGTATGCGGGTTAAAAAGTGCGTATTCATTGCCGGAAAATACTTGCAGATAACTCACCAGCGACTGGCGCCGCCGGCCATCTTCCAAAAACAATGTCTGCACCACGCGCGCCGGGATACCGGCCAAATTCAGCATCTCCACCAGGCGCCGCTCGCGGGTTTTTTGTTGCACCAACAACTGCGCCAGCTGGGACTCGTTATTGAATTCGGCGATCAGCTCCCGGGTCATAGTAAACGCATCGGCGGAGCGTTCGCGGGCGCGCTCCGATAGTTGGGTAACGGCGGTTTGCTCCGGCCCCGCATAAGTCACGGTTTCGATGCGCGGCGGTGTGCCATAGCGCTCATCGAAGCTGCTTTCATCGAACAACATGTCGACTTGGTAATACAGAGTCTGCCGGCCGTTGGCCTCCCGCACCGACCACTCGGCTCGCCGGCGCGCGCCCTCATCGATAAAGGCTAAGCCGTAGCCGGGGCTTGCGGTGTATTCCGACATCCGCTCGAATCCCGGCTGGGTGTCCGGCACCGCCAGCGAAAGCTTGACCGGCTGGTCGAGCGCTTCAAAATCGATTTTGGCTTCGATCGACCAAATCTGCCGTTTCGCATCCGGCAGCCAGGGCACATCGAACACATAGTGTCGGTAAAACGTCAGGAATAAACCTCCGACCAACAAACCGAGTACCAAGATGTACAACGGAACCCGATTTGAAGACGCGGATTTACTGCTCATAGCAAAGAGTTCTCAGAGTGAGTCGGCTGCGTGTACTGGCGTTTTTCGTCGACGACGGCAATATCGCGCAAAAAGGAACGTCCAATTACCACAGGAAAGGCCGCAGTATCGCGATTGATCAACGTGAATTCGGTGTTATCAATTAATTCGCCCAACTTAACCTTCAAGCGCACCACCGGTCGGCTCTCGGTTTCCTCGCCGCCGGAGAGCCGCACTCGCACCTTGCGCAATAGCGGCGCTTCATAGATCGTCGGCTTATCGTCTGTCCCATTGGGCACTGCAGGCGCTAAGGCAAAGCGCACCCACTCATCCCCATCGCGTTCAAACAACTGGATATCGTAAGCGCGAATCGACGACGACTTGGATTGATCGTCAATTCTGGCCTGAACGCTGCGCCCTAACACATCAAACCAAACCCACTCCGCTGTGCCTAAAATCACCTTGCCGGATTCGTCCACCAAGGGTCGTGCTCGAGCAGCGGCATCAGCTGCGGCAGATTGCGCCCTTTTGCCGGCAGCGGAATTCACTGCAGATCGCGCAACCTTCTGAATTTGATGATTCAGCTCCTGCAACTCCTGCCGCACATCGAACAACACTTCGGTTAACTCGCTGTTGCGGGTTTGCAACTGCACCAACTGCTGGCGCTGGATTTTCAGCTCTTCCGCCTGATACGCCAGCAAGTACCGGGCTTCCTGTTGCGCGGATTTCAGCGCATCAAATTCGGCATGAGGGGTCGTCGAGCAGGCATGTAGAAATACGAGAGAAATGAGCGTGGAAAAGCATTGAGATAATTTCATGGTTGTTTTCTAGAGCATTATGTCCCGAAACGACGGTTGATCATGTCACGGCAGTGTGCGGCTATATACGATTGGAGACCCCGGTAGCGTCCGTGTAATATCGTTCGCTCGCCCCATGGGCCGTCGGTTCGCTCACAACAGCTAATGAGGATTTATGCACACCCCTATTCATGCGGTTATCTTTGATCACGATGGCACGCTCGTTGATTCTGAGCCTGTGCACCTCGCTTGCTGGCGCAAGGCGCTGACACCTTTTAACGCCGATTTATCCAAAGAAGACTACCACCAGAACCTGTCGGGAATGCCGTCCATCTATTCCGCCACCTGGCTGGCCGGCAAGTTTAACCTTGATATACCAGCTGACGCACTACTGCGTGAAAAACAAAAACATCTTCGCGACTTCTTGACAAAAGACCGGTTTCCTCTGATGCCTGGGGTCAAGGCCCTGCTGGACACCCTAACAAAGCGGAGCATACCGCTGGCGGTTGCCACGGGTGCGAGCACTGAAGAAGTCGCCGCGAGCCTCAGACATCACCAACTCACACCCTACTTCAAGGTTGTGGTCAGCAAAGATGACGTACGTCACAACAAACCGGCACCAGACATTTATCAACTCGCCGCCAGCCGCCTCGGAGTGGCAGAACAGCACTGCATCGCCATTGAGGACAGCGACAATGGCGAACAGGCGGCCCGCGCTGCGGGAATCCGCTGCCTGCGCTACTACCCCCACTCGCCGGCAGCGGATTTATATCGCTTTGCCTGCTATACCACTATGGGAGACTGGCTGGAGGCGCGGCTCATTAGCTAATCAAGGGCAACGTGGGCGCCGCAGGACTTCAGCCTGTATTCAGGTTAAGCGGCCTAGACTCCGTCCATGAGCCAAAAATCCGCCGAACACCAACACCCGCATGTAAACCGTGAACGAGGCGACCAGAATAAGGTCCATGGGCGACCGGAGGAGTATTTTCAGAGCATTTTGCAATCCAACATCCGAACCTGGCCCGATTTAACATGATGATCAGTAAGACAAAACAACGGTTGACCTCTCTGTTGGTATCCCTGGCGATGCTGCCGGCGGTTACATGGGCGCTGCCTAAACAGGGTCGCGCGCCTATGCAGTACGCCCAGGCCGAAATTCGTACCGATAAATCCCGCGCTGCCGATATCGCCCGCGCAGCGCACGGCGGTAAAGTGCTCAAGGTCGAAGAAGTCAATAACAATGGCCAAGTGATTTTTCGCGTAAAGCTATTGCTTGATGGCGGCCGCGTTAGAATCGTCACCGTAGACGGTCGCAGCGGCAGAGTTATCTAACCAAGGTCCCACAGGAGCCTTTTATGCGTTTGCTAGTAGTGGAAGATGAAGAGGCGATTCGCAAGCAACTGGTGGAATTTCTCGGGCAGCAGGGTTTTGCCGTGGATCAAGCGTCGGACGGACGGGAAGGTCTCTACTTTGCCCAGGAATACGATTACGACTTAGCGATCGTTGACATAGGCCTGCCGGTTATCAATGGCATTGAGCTAATCAAGAAAGCCCGCAGTGCCGGCAAGCAATACCCAGTGTTGATTCTCACCGCCAGAGGCAACTGGCAGGACAAAGTAGAAGGTTTAGAGGCCGGTGCCGACGATTATCTCGTCAAGCCGTTTCACAACGAAGAGCTGCGCGCCCGCGCCAACGCCTTAATTCGCCGCGCCTCGGGCCACGCCTCGCCGCGTCTGGAGTTCGGCCCCATCGTTATAGATACCGCCGCCAAGTCGGTCACCCGCAACGGTGAAAACGTAGAGCTTACCAGCTACGAGTACAACACTCTGGAGTACCTGGCACTACACGCCGGCGAAGCCATCTCCAAAACGGTTTTGACCGAGCACCTGTACCAGCAGGATTTTGAGCGCGACAGCAATGTCATCGAAGTTTTTATCGGCCGCTTGCGCAAAAAACTCGATCCAGATGGCAGTCTACAACTCATTACCACCATGCGCGGCCGGGGTTATCGCTTCAATCCGGACTTTCACGCCATGGCCAAGGCACAAGGAAATTAGTTTCTGTTTGTCCGCACCACGTCACTCACCACCCGGCTTTTTCTCGCTTCCGCTGTGCTGTTGCCCGTACTGCTGGGCTTCAGCGCAACCATGCTCAATCACGCCTACCAGCGCAGCCTGCGCACCGCGGAGCGCGACGCGCTGCACGGGCAGGTTTACATCCTGATTGGCGCTGCGGAACCCAGAGATAACAGTCTCCAACTGCCTGCCGTCCTCAGCGAACCACGCTACAGCTCGGTCAACTCCGGCCTTATGGCGTGGGTGGTGAATACCGAGGGCACTTTGCAATGGCGCTCGCGCTCCAGCGAACTCGTCCACCCCGACGAAGTGCCTGTGGTTACCACCTCCTTCAGCCCAGGGCGGGTGCAGTTCTTTAGCGCTACCGTCGACGACCGCGAATACTACGCCATCAGTTACGACACCGTTTGGGACGTCGACAATAAGGAACACGGCTACCGATTCATCGTCATGCACAGCCGTCAGCCGATGCTCAATGAATTAGAGGCCTACCAAAAACGCTTGTGGAAATGGCTTGGCGGTTTGGCCTTTTTGCTGATTGTGGTGCAAACCCTAATCGCCAAATGGGGGCTATCGCCGCTGCGCCAGCTGGCGGAGGACCTGGAAAAAGTGGAAGAAGGGCTACAGCAACTGCCCGGCGCTTACCCGGCGGAAATCCAACCCGTTACCGACAACCTCAACCGAGTGTTGCGCAGTGAGCGAGCCCAGCGCGAACGTTACCGCAACACCCTGTCGGACTTGGCGCACAGCCTGAAAACACCCTTGGCAGTGATTCGCGGCCAACTGGAAAACAAACAGCACCTATCGGTCGAAAGCCTCTCCCATGCCATTGATGAACAAGTCTCGCGCATGTCGGCAATTGTCGAACATCAGCTGCGCCGCGCCAGCGCCCAAGTCACTCAGGCCGACCGCGCCAACGCGGTGAAGATGAAACCGCTGGTTGAACGGCTGGCCCGCGCCATGCAAAAGGTTTATCAGGCAAAAAACACCCGGTTGCAGCTGGATATCGATGAGCACTTAGTGTTCCACGGCGACGAAGCCGATTTGATGGAATTACTGGGCAACATAATTGACAACGCCTGCAAGTACGGGCGACACTCCGTCGCCATTTCTGCACACCAGCATGGCGCGGATCTCGCCATCACCATTGAAGATGACGGGCCGGGGGTTGAAGCTGATGTGCAGCAAACCATTTTGACTCGCGGCACCCGCGCCGATACCACCACACCAGGGCAAGGTATCGGCTTGGCCATTGCGGTGGATATCCTCAGCAGTTACGGAGGCAGCATCGACATCTTCCGCTCCAAACTGGGCGGGGCCGGCTTCACCATAAGAATTCCCAACTAGCCCATGATTCTTGCCATCGACCGGTTCCTCAAAAGCCGCCTCTTCCTTTATATACGTTTAGGCCAATTCGCACTGGCACTCGCCATCTTCGCGTTCGCCGCACTCATGCCGGGCAAATACGTCCCAGGTGTTTCTTCAGACAAGACCATGCACTTTATCGGCAACCTGCTACTGATGCTCTCCGCCTGCGTTGCCCTAATGGGACGTATGAAACTGGGTGTATTGCTGCTTATGCTCATGCCCTACTCCCTTCTTATTGAAGCCAGCCAATCCCTAACCCCAGGCCGCCAAGTAGACCTAAAAGACGTATTCGCCAATATGCTCGGGCTCGGCGTGGGCTATGTACTGTCCCATCTAATCGAATACATTTGGAATCGCATCAATCAAGGCAATAAAAACGAAACAAGCGTAGAGAAACAGCCCGAAGCTTGGGTGACCAAATCAGAGGAATAAAGAGGAAATACAGAGTTACCACAGCCATCTCGTGGAGTGCCCAGTCGCGAGCCCATCGCCAGCACTGGGTTCTATAGGAGACTCCAGTAGGGTACTCTTGCCGCCATTCGTCATCACACGGTTAGCCACATGATCTCATACGAAGTACTGGACGCGATTGCCGACGCCTATACTCCCCTACTTTTTATTGGTTATCTCGTATTTTCGATCCTGTATTGGCGACAGGGAGACCGGCTTGCAGTCGTCAAGGGTTTCGCCGGTATTCTCGTCGCTTATGGATTCATGTTCGCCGACAACGCCTGGCAGTTTTGGCCCAGTGTGGGGCTCGACTACAGCACCCATTCAGCCGTGGCACTGGCTCTGATCGCCTTTCATATCCACAAGCGCCCCCTAAAAAGCCCCTCGGCGATTTCATTTACGATAAGCCTCGCCCTCTACTATGCGCTCGAAGTGTATCAGCAGTATCACTCGATACTGGATATCGTCACTACCGCCGCAGTCGTTGGGCCCGCAATTGCCCTCACCTATTGGGCCCTCAGCAAACTCCCGCTAACCCCTTCCCCCAAACCGATCTAAATTGCAACAAACCCTTACTGACCGCGAGTTTCTTCATGCGGCAATAGTGAAACTACAACAGGGAGTGCACACAGAATGCGGAACGCGCTTGTGTCTGACGAACTGGAATAAATGAGGGAATTGGGACGGACGCAGGCCGAGCTAAATCGCTTTTGGGCAATTTGGGGCAACATTTTGGACAAACGCTGCTTTTTGTTAGTGGGTGTTACCACTGCAAGCCGTTTGGGGCTTGGTGGCTAGGGGGAGACTTGAACTCCCGACCCCGGCATTATGAGTGCCGTGCTCTAACCGGCTGAGCTACCTAGCCATTCGTGGGGGACCCCATGCGAAGGGCCGCTATTCTTACCAGTCACCTTGCCAAAGTCAAGGGTTTTTCGAGGCTTAAGTACGGGGTT
>CAYZVN010000021.1:0-17060 GCA_964482025.1 uncultured Saccharophagus sp.
GTGTTTCATTTAGCGCACTCTTGGCGTTCCCGATAGGAATCTATGCAGCTGATGTTTAGCCGCGTCAATAAGAATAACTTTTGCTGAGTCAATGGCATAGTCTATGATTTGGTCGGCAGCAGCACCGGCCTTATCAAGTATATTTTGCTTAGCTTTTTGTATTTGAGATTGAATGTCCTGGCTTAATTCATCTAACCCCAGTATTACTCTGTCAGTTATACCGTACTGATTGTCTATTTCCCCCAGCGCCATAGAAGCTAATACGCCTACGGCAACCACCGCTATCATGGGCCCGATAGCCAAAGTTACACCAAACCCAACTAATGCGATCGCTGTAACTATAGACGCTCCAGTTGCTAAACCAACCTTAACAACATCAGTTGCTAACCCACCGATAAGTTGACTTAGTGTTGCGCCATCTGTTAGGAAATAATCTGCCACCCTATACACAGATAGCAAGACAACGGAGACAATTCCTCCTTGCTTTGCGGCATGTATTGCACCAGCCTTACCCAATCCCATAGTAATGACCTTGGGATTCTTAATTCCATACTTTGTGCCTGTAAGCACTTTTCGTAAACCGGGGTGACCTTTTAGTATAATGTGAGGTTTTCCACCATAGGTTTTAACATATGCTTTTGTGGTGAATCCGCCAAGGTCGCTCACAAGTTTGCTTAACGTTCGCAAGTCATCTGCGGAGGCGTAATAACTCACTCCGGCTTCAGCATTCCCCTTCCACTGCTGCCAAGCATTCTTAATATGCGGCAACCTTCCTGCTGGTGAAGATTGCACTATTGCATCCATCTCTTCAATTGACACAACAAAAATCTCATGCTGATTGGACTTTATTTGTTGCCTTAGCTCTTTCTTTTCCTGATCTGAAAGCATTTAGCTTACTCCTTTGGTTGAATTCATGATGAGAAATGATACTGGCACCCGGTTTTCCTATAGTCCACCATTTTCATATCTGCCAAAAAGCATCAGCGGGATTTTATTTTTCTAAAGCCAAATAGATTTAATAAAAAGCGCGTTTTTACTCACAGAAAAGCACGGAACATTTCATAAGAAAATTGCGCAACCATTCATCTTATTTATGTCACCATCGACCCATAATCCATTTTTCAATATTGTGTACCAAATTGTATAACTGCCATTGGGCTTTTACCTTGGTTTTGCCTCTTAACGAGAAGCGATTCAATCTTTTTTGTTGGTGCCGATGTTGACAAAGACCGGTTCAACCACGATCGTTAACTCCTAAGTGCAGTATTCTAATCGTCGAAAAAAATTGCAAATATTTATCGAAACACCCCGCCCGCAGGCGGGGCGTTCTCACACGATTAACGGCGATGAGTGAAGATTATTTTGTCGCCTTCCAGCTCTGCCGCTATGGTTTCGCCAGCGGTGAATTTGCCGGCGAGTACATCTTGGGCGAGAGGGTTCTCGATCATTTGGGTGATGGCGCGTTTCAGTGGGCGGGCGCCGTATACCGGGTCGAATCCGGCTTCCGCCAGACGCTCCATAACCTGCGGGGATAAATCCAGTTGCAAGTCTCGCTCTGCCAAACGCTTGCGCAGCAGCTCCAGTTGAATATCGGCGATTCCCATAATCTGACTGGCCGCCAGGGGATGGAACACCACCAGTTCGTCAACACGGTTGATAAATTCGGGGCGGAAGTGGCCGGTCACCACTTCCATTACCGCATCTTTCATGGCTTGATAGCGGTTTTCGTTCTGCCCTTCATCGTCTGAGCTGCCATCCAGGTGAATGGTGTCGAACGCTCTGTTGCTGGCAATCTCTTGAATTCGGTCAGAGCCGAGGTTCGAAGTCATCACCACTACTGTGTTGCGAAAGTCTACGGTGCGCCCTTGACCATCTGTTAAGCGACCATCTTCCAGCACTTGCAGCAAAATATTGAAGACGTCCGGGTGCGCCTTTTCCACCTCATCCAATAGCACCACCGAGTAGGGCTTGCGACGCACAGCTTCGGTCAGATAGCCCCCCTCCTCGTACCCCACATATCCGGGTGGCGCGCCGATCAGTCGAGCGACGGAGTGTTTCTCCATAAATTCCGACATATCAATACGCACCATGGCATCTTGGCTGTCGAAGAGGAACTCGGCCAGCGATTTACACAACTCCGTTTTGCCCACACCGGTGGGGCCGAGGAACAAGAATGAGCCGTTGGGTCGCTGCGGATCCGACAGGCCCGCGCGCGAACGGCGCACCGCGTTGGCAACCGCGTTGACCGCTTCGTTCTGTCCAATTACGCGCTTGTGCAACTCATCTTCCATGCGCAGCAGCTTGTCTCGCTCACCTTCGAGCATCTTGGAGACGGGGATACCGGTCCACTTGGATACCACCTCGGCGATCTCTTCATCAGTGACGCGGTTGCGCAGCAGCTTCATTTCCAGCATTTCGGCCTGACTCGCCATATCGAGCTGCTTTTCCAAGGCTGGAATAATGCCGTACTGCAATTCCGACATGCGCGCTAAATCCCCCGCACGGCGAGCGCTCTCAAGATCGAGTCGTGCCTGCTCCAAGTTGCTTTTGATGCCTTGCGAGCCTTGCAGGGCGGCTTTTTCCGAGCGCCAAATTTCATCCAGATCCGCGTACTCGCGCTCGAGCGCATCAATATCCTGATTAATTTTATCCAAGCGTTTACGCGCTGCTTCATCTTCGTCCTTTTTAACGGCTTCGCGCTCAATTTTAAACTGGATGAGCTTGCGCTCCAGGCGATCCATTTCCTCGGGCTTGGAGTCAATTTCCATACGAATACGGCTGGCGGCTTCGTCGATCAGGTCGATAGCCTTATCCGGCAGCTGACGATCTGTAATGTAGCGCTGCGACAGTTTGGCGGCGGCGATAATCGCCGAGTCGGTGATGTCGACACCGTGGTGAACTTCATAGCGCTCCTTGAGGCCTCGCAATATGGCGATGGTGTCTTCTTCATTGGGTTCGTCGACCAACACTTTTTGGAAGCGACGTTCCAGTGCGGCATCTTTTTCGATGTATTTGCGATATTCATCCAGCGTGGTCGCGCCAACGCAGTGCAGCTCGCCGCGCGCCAAGGCCGGCTTTAACATATTGCCGGCATCCATCGCGCCCTCTGCTTTTCCAGCACCGACCATGGTGTGCAACTCGTCAATAAACAGAATAATGCGGCCTTCCTGTTTAGATAACTCGTTCAACACTGCCTTGAGACGCTCCTCGAAGTCGCCGCGAAATTTCGCGCCCGCGAGCAAAGCGCCCAAATCCAGAGACAGCAGGCGCCGCCCTTTCAAACCTTCCGGCACCTCGCCATTAATAATGCGCTGGGCAAGCCCTTCCGCGATGGCCGTTTTACCCACGCCGGGTTCACCGATCAACACCGGGTTATTTTTGGTGCGACGCTGCAACACCTGGATGGTGCGGCGGATTTCATCGTCTCGGCCAATCACGGGGTCGAGCTTGCCCGCTTCCGCACGAGCGGTGAGATCTATGGTGTATTTATCCAGCGCCTGACGCTGACCCTCGGCTTCTGGATCGTCCACGGTTTCACCGCCGCGCACGTTTTCGATCGCCTCATTCAAGCGGCGAGGATCGCCAAATTGTTTCAGCAGTTTGCCCAGAGCATTATTGTTGTCTTGCAGCGCTGCTAAGAGCACCGCTTCACTGGAGATAAATTTGTCGCCCTGCTTTTGTGCCTGCTTATCAGCCAAATTCAGTAGGCGCCCCAACTCTTGCGACATATGCACGTCGCCCGTCGGGTTTTGAATTTTCGCCAGGTCGTCCAAAGCTTTGCGCAGCGCATTGCGCAAGCCCGGAACATCAAACCCGGCTGCCGACAGCAAGGGGCGCACCGAGCCGCCCTGCTGCTCCAGCATTGCTTGAGCAAGGTGCACCGGCTCCAGTTGACTGTGGTCGCGGCCGACGGCAATGGATTGCGCATCAGAAAGCGCAACTTGCAGCTGATTGGTAAAACGATCTATTCGCATGACAAACCCCGTTTGCTATGGGCGGTTTAAAAATGAAGATATTGATTGGCTAGATTTGGGCGCAGTGGAACAAAATCAAGCAAAGGCTACAGCGAACGGCCAAAACTTGATTTGGCGCAAACACAGGTATCGCGGCTGACACTTTTTTACAAGCCGCCGGGAAATGCTACGGGAATCTTTACCTACCCGAACTTTCTAAATCGCCTAAGAGCTGCTGATAATGACGACAACTTTATTCCCCGACCCCGATAAAGAGAGAGCACGCCTATGACACTCAAATCTTTAGCCATTTTCTGCAGTGTTCTGTTGATTGGCCTAGCGACGATAACGCACGCCACGCCCAAACCCACCGTGGAGCTTAAACAAGAGAGCGAGGTACGCTGGACCGAGACGGACGTAAAAGGGTTTGATTCGGGCCAAATTGCCTTAGATCATGGGCTGGAGTTGAGTCACTACAAGACGTTTTCGGTGTTGGAGCCCACACTCGCCTTTGATAAGTACTGGCTGCGCAATTTCGAACGGGATATGACGGAGCGCGATGAACAGCGCATTCGCGAGTCTTATACCAGAGTGCTGCAAGAAGCTCTGCAAGATACCCTGAGCAAGGAACTGGGTTGGCAACAGGTTGAGACCGCCGGTGCCGACACCTTGATTGTGGTTCCCACCCTCACCCGCTTTCGCCTTACTGCGCCCGATCTCGCCTTCCGCGCTGGCACAAAGGATTACGTCCAACACTCGGGCGCGGCGCGGTTGGATCTACAGTTGCGCGATGGCGGCAGCGGCGCCCCGCTCATCGCCTTGTCCGACCACAGCGAAACGCGCTCATTTGGCGGGCTGGGAGACCTGAAGCGCACCAATCGAGTGGAAAATTTGCGGGATTTTAAAATGCTCTCCAAGCGCTGGGCCACGCGCCTGGGGGATTATCTCAAGGAGCAGACCGCTAAGCCTGCAGCCAAATAGCGCTTACCATTCTGCCCGTTACCCGGTCGCGTCGGTAGGAGTAAAAGCGCTCGTGCTCGGCGTAGGTGCAAAAATTGCCGCCGTAAACTCGGTGAACACCCAAGCTCGTCAGGATGCTGCGCGCAAGACCATACAAATCCGCGAAGTAGTGTTGCGGACGGGCAGCTGGGGCGAAGTGCTCTCGCCACTCCGTCCCTCCTCCCATAGGTGTAAATAGCGCTTCACACGCGCGATAGACGTCTTCGCCGACTTCAAAATGCTGCGGGCCTATGGCTGGCCCCAAATAGACGAGGAGGTCGGCTGGTGCAGCAACAAAAGACGCGATTGCCTTGTTGATAACCCCCGCCGCAAGTCCGCGCCAACCCGCGTGAACGGCGGCTACTTGTGTGCCCTCGGCATCACAGATCAGCAACGGTAAGCAATCCGCGGTTAAGACCGCGCAAGCAAGACCAATCTGTCTGCTATAGACCGCGTCGGCACAAGCGCCGACGGAGAAGTCTGAGTGGGAGAAGTTAACCAATTCCACCCCGTGCTCCTGGCGCAACCATGGCCAGTGCTCAACGCCAGTTTGCTGCCTCAATAAGTCGCGGTTACTGGCCACCGCCGCAGGGTCATCCCCCACCTGATCGCCCAAGTTAGCGCCGGCATAAGGCCCTTTACTACAGCCGCCGTTGCGAGTCGAAATGATGCTGCGAACATTGGCCGGGGCTGGCCAGGTGGGTGCAATTAACTGTAATGGCTCAGGAGAGATCATGAACCGGACCACCCAGCACCTCAACCAACTCTGCAAGATCGCCCGGCCACGGCGAGTGCCAGGCGCAGGTTTCACCAGTGCGCGGATGCACCAACGAAAGTCGTTCTGCATGTAAGGCCTGGCGCGGAAACTGGGCGATGACATTCGCAGTGTCCTCAGCCACATCAAGGCAGCGCGGCAGGCGGCGCCCATACAGCGGATCGCCCAACAGTGGGAAGTTCAGATGCGCCATATGCACTCTTATCTGATGGGTGCGCCCCGTTTCCAGATGCAGCCGCACCAGGCTCATAGGACCGAGCCGAGCCAGGCGCTTAAAATGCGTAATTGCCTCTTTGCCACCCGATTTGACCACCGCCATTTTGATGCGATTAAAGGGATCTCGGCCGATGGGTGCGTCCACCGTCCCCTGCGAGGGTATGGCCCCCACGACAACCGCCACGTATTGGCGCGATACTGTCCGCGCCTGCAGCTGCTGCACCAAGCTATTTTGCGCTTCCAAGGTTTTCGCCACTACCATCAGTCCGGTCGTATCTTTGTCCAAACGGTGCACTATGCCCGCGCGAGGAATTTGCTGGAGCTGGGGCAGATGGTGGAGCAATCCGTTCAATAAAGTGCCGTCCTCATTGCCAGCGGCTGGGTGAACCACCAAGTCGGCGGGCTTATTGATGATCAGCAAGTCGTCGTCTTCATAGACGATTTGCAACTGCAAATCCTCCGCCTGCCAGTCGCCTTCATCCCGCAGCTCCACATCAAGCTTAATGGTTTCGCCACCGGCGACTTTGGTATTGGGCTTGGCGGTCTTGCCGGCGATAGTGAGTTGTCCGGCCTTGATCCACTCTTGCAGCCGCGCGCGCGAAAATTGTGGGAACAACTGAGCGGCCACCTGATCCAAGCGCAGCCCCGAGTGTTCGAGGGCGATGCGGCACTGCTGGGAAATCTGCTGTTTCATTGAGTTCTTCTGCTCGACTGGCTACACTGCACCGTCCCCAGCCCCAGCGGCCGGAACACCATACATTTCGCCATTTCATTTAAGAGTAAGAGCGGGTTTAAATGCGTTTTGCCACCCTCGTAATGTGCATCATTCTAGCGATTCTCAGCGGCTGCGCCAGCAAAGAAGAAAAGCGTACAGGCCTAACCGAACGAGATGTTTATGAAAACGCTCAAAAGCATTTGGACAATCGCAGTTGGCAGGCGGCCATCCAGACCCTACAGTTGCTCGAAGAGAACTTCCCGTTTGGCACCTACGGCGAGCAGGCGCAGCTGGAGCTGATCTACGCTCACTACCGTGCGCAAAATTATGATCTGGTCATCGCCAATGCGGATCGCTTTATCCGCTTGCATCCTCAACACCGCCACATCGACTACGCCTTCTATATGCGCGGCCTGGCGAGCTTTCATCAGGAAAGCAGCTTTGTCGGATCGCTGTTCGGCGCAGACAACACAGATCGCGATTTGGGCGGTGCGAGGGACTCCTACGAGCACTTTGCTCAATTCATCCAGCGCTTTCCCAACTCCCCTTACGCACCGGATGCGCAAAAGCGCATGCTCTATCTGCGCAACGTGCTGGCTCGCTATGAGATTCATGTCGCCAACTATTATTTCAAGCGCGGCGCCTATCTCGCCGCAGCCAAACGCGGCAATTATGTGGTGGAAAACTTTCAGGAGGCCCCCGCAGTGCCGGACGGCCTAGCGGTTATGGCTCAGGCGTATTATCTAATGGGAATGGATGAGTTGGCGGAAACTGCGGTGACTGTGCTCGCCAGCAATTTCCCCGATTATCCGGCGCTGAAAGACAATGGCGAATTTGACCAGAGCTACTTTCTCAAACGACACAGACGCAACTGGTTTAGCTACGTTACCTTTGGTCTTTTTGAGCGCGCCGAATTGGCCGGCTTCGACACCCGCCGGCAGTACAATCCGGAATTCCACAGTTTTGAAGCCCCTCGCCCCGGCGCGGGTTAACAATAGAAAAAGGCAGCACAAGCTGCCTTTTTTCTTGCGCGATATGTATGTCGCGCTCGTCCACATGAACAACGACAGTCACAGCTCTCATGGTTAACGCCCAACACAACCCGACGCTGTTGAAAATCTATTTTTATTTCCGCGCTGTCCTGGCGTTTTTCCTCTTGGGCGCGTTTCTCATTGCCACGGCGAAACACGTTTTTGGTGCGCTCTATCCGCAACTGTTTCTCTGGACCATCCTTTCTTATCTCGGCATTTGCTTATTTACCCTGGTGATCGCTCAGCCGCACAAGTTGGTTCATTCGTTCAACCGCCTTGTCAGCTCGCTGATCGTCGACGTAGTGGTATTGGTGCTACTGATTCACGCCAGTGGCGGCATCGAGAGCGGCCTTGGGTATTTGCTCTTGGTGATCGTCGCCATGGCGGGAATTTTTATCCGCGGCCAATTGGGCATCGCGTTTGCCGCCATGACCAGCCTTCTGGTAATCGCCGAAACGCTGTACTTATTTCAATTACAACAAATTGGTAGCAAGGCACTTTTCTCGGCTGGCGTTCTCGGCGTGCTGCTGTTTTGTACCGCTTACGCCTTTCAGCTGCTCACTGAAAAATTGCGTACCAGTAACCTCGAAGCGGCCGCTCAGGCCGCCTTCGCCGCGCATCTGCAGCGCCTGGCCCAGGCGATTGTCGCGCGCATGCGCACCGGCATTATCGTCGTGGATAATGGCAACCGCATTGAGCTGATTAATGACTCCGCGCTGCGCCTGCTGGATTTGTCGCTGGAGAGCGATTATCGCGATCTGGGCTTGGCGATCGTCCCGCCCCTTGCCAAGCTGGTCGGCGATTGGCAATTAAGTCCGCAAAATGGTCCACCCCAAGTGCTGGAGTTACGCGCAGGCCAGCAGGCGCGAGTCAGTCTGTCGACGCTGGAGCTCGGCGCCAGTACCCGCACGGTGATCTACATCGAAGACCATCGCGTTATGACCCAACAGGCGCAACAGCTAAAACTCGCCTCCTTGGGACGCCTCACAGCCAGTATTGCCCATGAAATTCGCAACCCACTGGGGGCGATATCTCACGCCGCTCAATTGCTGGCGGAGTCACCGACCATTGCCGCTGGCGACAAGCGCCTGACAGAGATTATTCACCAGCACTCCCAGCGCGTGAATCAAATTGTCGAAAGCACGCTGGCGCTGTCGCGCCGCAAGGAACCCCAGCCGGAAACCTTTGATCTCAACCAATGGCTGCCGCGCTTTGTCAGTCAATACCGCACCGGGCAAGACGTTATCATCGAGCTGGAAATCACCGATGAACCGCACCTGGTTAAAATGGACCAGACGCACCTCTCTCAGGTGTTAACCAACCTACTCGACAACGGTCTGCGTTACAGCCGCTTGTTCTCCGGGGTCGCCAAAGTGCTGCTGAGGGTGAGCAAGTCGCGCAACGACGACATCAGCTATCTCGAAGTCGTCGATTACGGCGCGGGAATTCCAGATGACCAGCTGGTGCATATTTTTGACCCTTTTTACACGACGGAAGAGCGCGGCTCCGGCCTCGGCTTGTATATTTCCAAAGAGCTTTGTGAAGTGAATCAAGCGAGTCTGCATTACTACAAAACGGCCCAAGGGCTGAGCTGCTTCCGCATCGATTTCTCTCATTTCCAACGCATGTTTTAACATCACAATTTTGCCTAAAATAAAAGAGCCAAGCCGCCATGACGCAACTTAAAGCGCTAATCATCGACGACGAACCGGACATCTGCGAGCTGCTGGAGCTAACCTTGCAGCGGATGGATATAGAGACGGATAGCGCCGGCACGGTCGCGGAAGCCAAGCGCCTGATCAACGAAAATGAATACCACCTGTGCCTGACCGATATGCGCCTGCCCGATGGCAACGGTATCGATCTGGTCAAACTGATGCAGCTTAAATTCCCCGATGTCCCGGTGGCGGTGATCACCGCTCACGGCAACATGGACACTGCGGTCGAGGCGATGAAGGCCGGGGCTTTCGACTTCGTCTCCAAACCCGTGGATTTGTCCGCCTTGCGCAAACTGGTCTCCGCCGCAGTGCAGTCGAGCCGCTTGCCGGACCCCGCTTCTCAGCCGCGTACCTCACGACTGATCGGCAATTCCAAAGCCATTCAGAACTTGGAAATCAGTATCCGCAAGCTGGCACGCTCGCAGGCGCCGGTTTATATCGCCGGTGAGTCCGGCAGCGGTAAAGAAGTCGTGGCCCGCTCCATTCATGAGCTGGGTCCGCGCGCGAGCGGTTCATTTATTCCTGTGAACTGCGGGGCCATACCGGGCGAGTTGATGGAAAGTGAATTCTTTGGCCACAAAAAGGGCAGTTTTACCGGCGCTCACCAGGATAAGCAGGGCCTGTTTCAGGCCGCCGAGGGCGGCACTCTGTTTCTCGATGAGGTCGCCGATCTGCCCCTGGAGATGCAGGTCAAGCTGTTGCGCGCGATCCAGGAAAAAGCCGTCCGCCCGGTCGGCGCGTCGACAGAAATCAAGACCGATGTGCGCATCCTTTGCGCCACCCACAAAGATTTGGCTGAAGAGGTCGATAGCGGGCAGTTTCGCCAAGATTTGTTTTACCGCCTGAACGTCATCCAGCTGAATGTTCCGCCACTGCGCGAACGCAAAGACGACCTGCACGTACTCGCCCAGCATATTCTGCGCAAACTTGCCCAAGAGGTAGACCTGCCGATGCCAGAGATCAGCGCGGATGCTATGGAGCAACTGCGGCAGTATGCCTTTCCGGGAAACGTGCGCGAGTTGGAAAATATTTTAGAGCGCGCCTTCACACTGTGCGAAGACAATGTCATAAAAGGGCGCGATCTACAGCTGAACGCGGGATCCCAAGCGATCGCCAGCCCGCCCAAAAAGCCGTCTGAAGGTGGAAAAATCGACCACTACGCGCGCTGCAGTGAATACGCGTCGCTGGATGAATATCTTGCCGAAATCGAAAAGGAAGTGATTCTCGGCGCGCTCGAAGCGGTGCGCTGGAATAAAACCGTCGCCGCACGTGAACTCGGCATTACCTTCCGTTCCCTGCGTTATCGCCTGCAAAAACTGGGGCTGGAGTCGGACTAATAACGTCGGCAATTTCCTACAGAAGTAGCGTGCCAAGCTCGTCAAAATAGCGTCAGGAAATCTCGAGCCAGGGAGGGCTTATGGCCAGGGAAAAAGGGCTGACCTTTATCGATCTTGTTGTTGCAATTGCAATTTTTTCCGTGCTACTGGGGCTGGGTATACCCAGTTTTCGCAGTTTTATGTTTAAACAAAACAGCGATGCCAGCGTGCGCCAAGTTTTTCGCCACTTACAGAAAGCTCGCGAACTGGCGGTACTATCGGGCAATGAAATGATTTTCTGCGGCATTGATGAGGAACAAAAATGCATTCGCGAAAATGCCACGCGCTTTGTCATCTTCTTTGATGCAAACAAAAACGGTCGAGTCGATGAAGGTGAGGCTGTAGAGTCGGAATTGCACAGCCGTTATCCCGGCCAAATTCACACAAACATCCCCAAAAGTTTTTTTCGTTTTTTCCCTAACGGTGCGACGCGGCCCTCGGGAAGCATTATCTTTTGTCCCGCCAACCATGACCCAAAGCTAGTTCGGCGAGTATCAACCAACCTATCGGGGCGCCCTTATATCGCGCGGCCCAACGCCGCCGGTTTTGTTGTTGATAGCAGTCGCAATCCAATCCGCTGTGATGAGTGACCCACGCTTTGTGGGTGCTTCTAAAGGACGTTTTAACGCAGTAGAGGCGAACGCAACCCTTATAGGAAACAGCCTTTAGCTGGACTCCCAGCAAGTGCTGGTAGTGTCGCGGTTATCGCGGCTGACCGCGCGGCGGACGCCGAGATTATTAATCGACATTTTCTCGCACTCTCGATCTTTCACCTGCTCGCCGAGCGCTGTCGCCGTTACTGTGTAGCAGCTACTATCGCCACAGGGGTCCTGAGTGATCTGAAGCACGTAATAGTCACCCGCCGCGTCCGCTCCGCCCACCTGATCAATTGTCCGGGCGTACTCGTACATGCGGACAAACCAACGCTCTTGCAACCCCATCACCGTGTAAAGCGTTTGCTGCGCAATGGTGCGGCGCTCTTCCAGCACCGCGCTCGTGTAGTTTTTGAAAATGATTGCCACCAGCAACCCAACGGTGAGCGCCACCAGAATAAATTCGATGAAAGAAAATCCTTGCTGATACTTACCCAATTTGTTTTTCATCAATGACCTTTCGCCAATAGTGTTACCAGGTGATGATCAGCTCCCGCCAGGACTCTCGCTGCCCCTGGGTGGCGCCACTTTCGATCACGTTGGTCGATAACTCCCCCGTAGAGGTTTGCACTACGGCGACTTTTTTACCGTCGCCGCGCTGGTGAATCGCTGGGGATGAAGGACTACCCAGCCCCAGCGATTCACTTAATTTGACCTCTGCCGCGCCCTCGCCATTAAATGAACCCGAAACAGTGCCAAGCGGTGCAAAAGCACCGGGAATGCCCGCCTGCATATGGGGCGCATTAAGAAAGCCATAACCTTCCGGTTGGCATTTCAACCCACTCGGCTGGTATTCGGTAAATACCAATGACTGATCAGAGATCACCGCCTGGGTGACATTGCGCGAGCGATGACGCTCGAAATCGAAATACCAGCCATCATTTTTCTGCACGGCCTCGTACACATCACTAAAGGTTTTCGCAGGCTCGGTGAGACCTTTTAACGGAATGGCGGAGCCGGGACTACTTTTGGAACCTATAGTGCCGTCGGTAAACACGCGGATATCCGTGGTATTGATAAGGTCTTGCTTTTTAATCACTTTATCATCCACATTGGCGTTCAACTGCGGCTCTTTAATACCGTAATATGACTGCTGCGCAGTGGTGAAATTATCTTCCACAACATAAAAACGCCCAGTACCAGAATAAACCCAAAAATCCCCTAACCGATCGCGCACCGTCAGCGGTGTCGCACTAAAAGGCTGAGCGGTTTGGTCGAGCACGTCGCCAATCTTTAACGATAAAGAGCCGGCGGAGCTTCCCACGATACCGCGCATAAGCTTACCGCTGGCATTATTGACGTCACCGGAAACAATCCCAAAATAGATGGCATCATCTATATAATCGCGAGTCCAATCCGCCGTTTGAATCCCACCGACAAAGCTTTTTTCCTCACCGAGATCCTTCACACTCAAGGACTTATCTACCAAGTCATAAATAAAGAGCTTAGCTGTTTTTTCGCTCACTGCAGATTTGAGTGCTTTTTCCCGCCCAGCGGCGGTAGCACCTGCGGGACCTGAGCCGAAAACCAAGTACCAGTCGTTGACCTCTAAATCGCCTCTGGAATATGAACCCGTTACGGAGTTGGCCGCCCTTCTTTTAATCAGCGTCGGCTCAGCAATGGTGTAGCCCATATCCGGATGGGTAATTTCCGCGAGCACTTGCGGCGGCTGCTCGGGATCCGTCACATCCAAGACCACATAGGAAGAACGTAAGGTAATATCGTTGCTGCTATCGCCATCGGCATCGTGCTCCGGGTCGAGCGTAAATTCACCGCCGCCAAAGCGTAAGCCAACAACCAAGATCGTGCCCCAACCACCAGGATGGGTGACATCCTCTGGAAAGATATTGACATCAAAACTTTTTACGACACCGTCCACATAAAATACGTGAGGATAATTTGGCATAGTGAGCCATTGCAGGTGGGGAAGAACGTTGTAGGGAATATACGCCCACAGCTCTGCACCCAATGGGTGTTTGGTCTCCCCTGCCAAGCTTAGCTCATAGGCTTTAGTGGTGGCGTTATAAAACCCCGCATTAAATGCGTGCAGCATGCCGTCGTTGGCCCCCACGTAAACCATTTGCCGACGGTTTTGATATTTTTGTCGAAATTCGCGATAGGTATGGTCGCCAAAGGCCAGGTCATACCCGCTGGAGGGTCGACCTACCGAAAGCGGCGACGAGTTGACGATATCACCGAGCAGAACCGGATCGAGTGTGCCGTCGCCATCCACGTCAATGCGGCGATTGCGATAACCGGGAATGTCTTCACCACGAATATATTGAACGATATTTTCGGCCTCGTCGGCGTCGGTACTTTTAAGGCCAAGCAATCGGTAATATTGATCTACGCCATTGTCGGCAAACACCGATGGTACAAAATCGAAAGTTTCATCGGTGGCATTCATGCCGATCTGCCCATCACCGTTGCGGTCAATGCCAGTAAGAATGTAGCGGCCGGTATTGGCTTTATCGGTATAACTGGCTCGCTGCGTCACATAATCACTAACCTTGCCGAGCTCTGTACCCGCACTCCAAATCGGTTTAATGTCCATCACATCAACGGGCGCGCCAATTGCGTCTCCTTGGCTACCGCCGGCGCCAACGGCGTAACGCTGCACCTGAGTTTTTTGGCTGACCGGGTTGTAAAACACATCAATAATATTGTCGGCTGCCGTTAGCTGGCCTTTGGGAGCAGCATTATCCTCGCGGATAAAGCCATTGCTGTCGATAAATAGCGCGTTGAGAGTGCCGACCCAATCGACCGCATCCACACCATTAGCGGCGCCGTATCGGGGATTATAAAGCGCTTGATAAATAGCCCCCTCTCCCGTTCCGGTATTGGTCACCACGGCTGCCGATGTGCCCGACGCCGTACGGTCCAAAATCGAAACCAAAATATTGGTCAGCTGGGTTTTTAATTGCTTGGGATTGGTGGCTAAAAAATAATTATCCGGCTGACCATCTTCGCCATTAATGCCCGTGGAGTTATTACGCTGATCCCACTCCCTCGCCATGCTCGGTTTGCCATCGCCGTCGATATCGACGAATCCGCCCCACTTGGCGGCATAATAGAGCGGCTGCTCCAAAAGCCCCACTATTGATGCGTCTTCAGTAGTCGTAGCCCCTAAGTTAAATTCCTTAGTTTTTGCCGAATCCGATACTTTGCAATTGTTACAGCCATAACCGCTGTAACCTTCGATACCGGAGATGCTGTGAAAGCCATCTTGGGTTGTTCCCGCCACAACAAAACCAAATCCCATTTTGTCCGTGGTCGATTTAGCCGATACATTAGTGGTAATTTTGAGTTTCTCGGAGGTCAACTCATACGTCAGCACACCGGCCATATCTTGGTCGTAATCTCCTCCTTGCTCACTGTCTTCCCAGTTAACATAAAACTTACCTGTAGACTTGGTATCGGTTACCTCTTGCTCCACCACCTTAAAATCCACCAAACCGCAGTTACCCTTTTTTGAATCATTCCGGCACGCCGGCAGTATGGTTACCCGTTTGCCGTTTGGCGCTTTCAAGGAAACATTGGGTAACGCAGGGGCCAGTGTCACGCCGTAGGTGGTAACGGTTTGCTTATCCACTATATCGGGGCGCAAATCGGTGGTGTTAGCGTGGTAGGCCATACCCGCGGCATGGTAGGTACCATCAAGGCGTGGCGCATCGGGGCAGGTTCCTCCCACCGAGCCGAGATCGGACACTTTTTTAGCTGTACAAAGCTGATTTTTTTCTGCGTTCGTATCGCCACCATTTTTACCAACAAAATAATACTGACCGGTGATGCCCTCACCATCACCAACCGCCTTGGTTAACTGCTTCGCCGTTTTTGTGGTATTTAAATCAGACACACCGCCGAGTTGGTCGCCGTCATAGGACACGGTGCTCGCATTAAACGCAATGACGTTCAAACTGGCGCAAGCGGTATCTGCCGTCTGTGGATTTTTCCAGCTGGTCTGCCGCGTCAACCCCGGAATCAGCGTCGAGTCATCCGCGTCAAAGCTGCTGTTGGGGCCTTTCCCCGCAAAATAGCGGTAGCATTCCAGCAAAATTTCGGAAAAGGGGTTCCCCCAGTTTGTACACTGGCCGTCCGAGAAGGAGTTTTTACCCCACTCACAGTCATCTTCCGTATTGTAGGTGCCATCACTGTTACCCGTTTTTTTATTCTCGGCGAACTGGTAGTTCACTATACGGAGCTTGTTGATCGTATTGATGATACCGCCGCCTGCAGGAGCATCCTTAAAAGCCCCATCGGTTTCTGTATTGATTTCGTCTGTAACAAAACCAATATTCTTACGCAGGACGCCACCGGATTTGTTCTTTTTATAGGAGCCACTCATCAAACCGAACATGACCGCCTGGTTATCGCCAAAGCGTTGCAAGATCCCAATCGGTTTGTAGTTGCCATCGGGATATTGTTTACAGTCTTCTTGGCCGATCAAACCCGGCACACATGCGGACACGCGCACAACATAATCTGGTACCGTGGTACCGTCCGCCTGGGTAGCCCTATCACTCGTTTTAGGATTGGAGGATTTTGCCCGAATACCTGTAACGGAATAGTCATTACCGTTTTCCGCGTTCTGCTCCGAATCATACATACACTGCCAGCGCTCATTTGCTGCCCACAGCGCATAATTGCCTTTAACCACTCTGGCCAAAGGCGGCGCAGAGGATTTCTGCGATAACATTGGGCCAACTTGGCGAGTGGTATTACAAATGGTGATGCCGCTATTTTCACTATCGGTATTGGTGGTGAGATTGCTAAATGGCGTCAGCTTACCTAAATCCTCGCCGTTATAATATTTGGCAAAACTGTGGGCATCGTTGGGCAGAAAAGAGCGCTCCAATACGGTTTCTGTTGCCGTATCGGAAAAGCGCAAGCCGCCATACAATACCTTGCGCACTTCATCGATACGCGTCATGGTCGCCCAGTTAAGGAAGTTGCCGCTCCAGCGATTGTTACCGTCGGTATTGCAGTATTTATTGATCGTCACCGCACTGGGTACAAATATCTTTTTCGAGGTATCGTAGGCATAACATTTGAAGCTGTCGAAGTAACCGACATACTCAATTTCGTTTTTGTAAGTAGTATCGGCAGAACCGTCGCCATCTAAATCATCAAAGTCGGTATAGGCCTTGTAAAACAGTTGATGGTCGTTGGACATGGCCAGCATCACCATAGGTGTAGCACTTTCGGCCAGCAGTGGTGGCACAGCGGTGTATTCGGAGAGCGATTGACCAGACGCCATAACGGCAACAACAGAAGCCCCAGCGCCCAGGCCTGCCTGAGCCAAAGTACGAAGGGTTTTTACCAGAAATTGCCTTTTCATAAATCGCACCTTAGATCTCAATGGCCATTTAATACTTTATATGTGGACTGCAGCGCGACCGAGGCCCGCTTGCCGTTGCCTTCTGCCAAAGCTGTTATGCGGAATAATGGCGCGCCATTGTTCCAAGTATTCTCGTCTATAGGGTCAAATATGGTGTCTTTGTCGCGGTCCACATAACATAAAAATTCGATAATGTATTTCACATCGCTTTTTAAATTATCGATCTGCACTGTCTGATGACGACCTTCCGTTTCCCATATTTTCAAATTAGGGTCACTCCAAAAAT
>CAYZVN010000021.1:17160-31401 GCA_964482025.1 uncultured Saccharophagus sp.
CCGCGATCTCGCTGACTGGCGGCGAGCTTTAGCTCGGTATTCGACGATTGCATACTGGTGATACCCAGAAGAGTGACCACTGCGAGAATAATTAAACTGACAATTAACGCCGTGCCAGATTGACGAGAAAAAGATGGGCAAGTTTGAGCTAGGCGTGGCGACAACATACTACCCCCTGTTGCGAATGCGGATAGTGGAATTAACCACTTGTCGCATATAGCGGTCGTTATACTCCGTACCCGCTAATGTTTTCTTTTCCGCCGCATTGAGAACCGGCATTTGCGAGCGGAATACCAAACTGATCTGTACACTGATCACCGCCTCCCAATCATCATCAGAAGCAATTTCGCTAGCTTTGCGCATTTGATCCACATTGCCGTCATTGTTGGAGTCGACCCCGTAAAGAATTTCCATATCCTCTACCCCAAGGGCGATTTCCTCAGACGTATTAGCGGCCCCACCACTGGTGTTAAATGCTTGGCGGCGCAACGCCGGCATACCTGGCATCACCGTCGACTCACCTATGTAATAGGCGTGGGCCACAAACTGCATAATCTTTGAGCCCGGACTGTAAGTTCCGGTCGCCGTGCCATAGCCGGCGCAGTTGTTCACTTTATTTGGACTACTCATACAGTCATTACAATTAAAATTTCCCTTAATGATTTTGGTGCAATTTCCAGGAGTGCCAGCGCCGGTGTTGTGATTCACTTTATTGGTGGACGAGCCGGTTGTTTGAAAAAGGCCAACATTGCGGCAGCTGGCATCGACAATCATTAAAATGCTGCCCTCGGAATATGTATGTGTACCCCAAATATCGACGACTGCGGATGCAGCGTTGTGACCTTTTACGTCCAGCTCGCCGGTATCTGCGGCACGACGAATTAAAATGGCGTCGGTGCCCTCTTTTACATCGGCTTTAAAATCAGCGGGAAAGCCGTCGGTGTTCGCCTCTCCTTCAAAGCCGCGCAGCCCATGCAGCGAAATATAATCCGGCGCTCCAACATTAATAGAATTGGCCATTTGCGCGGTATGAGGGGTGGCGCACCCCATATATCCCGCCATGCGAATGTCTTTGCTCATGACATCCAACGCATAGCGCGCATTGGCTTGAATAAAAGAGACTTCGTCCTGATCCATAAAGCTGCGTTTACTCGATACCACCACTTGTATCGAACCCGCAATAACGGCCATGCCAATCACCAACGAAATCAATAGTTCCACAACCGAAAGACCGCGTTGCTGCACAGCCTTAATTGGTGGAAATGGTGCATTGGGCATAATCAAATCTCCGTCATAAGTACATATTCCGCCAACTCCGGGTTGCCATTGCTCTCGGCATCCGGTGAGCTTCTGGAATCGTCGAATTGCACTGTTATTGCGTAGAAATTACCGATACGTTCGACGGAGGACTTGCCCAACACTAAAGTGCCCTCCACATTTTCGCGCCAGGTTTTTAAATTGAAGTCGCGCAATTCCGTCGCCGAACATGTCTCGCCACTGATGCTGCAGTTTTTTGTCGATTCGGGGGTGGATTCATCGATACCGATTAAATAGGCGTTAGCGATATCGGGGCTAGAGCGCATATCTTCGAGAATTTGATTTGCCAGATACACCGCTTGAGAATAGTAATAAGCGCTCTGGTTAAATTGCATGGATTTCACCTGCATGGACAGCACGCCCAACATGCCGATAGCCAGAACAAAAAGTGCGACGACGACTTCGATGAGAGAGGAACCGGTTTCCTTGCTGTGCATCGGGTTCATAAATCACCTTTACACTTGGCATCGAAAAGAGGCGTTGTCCGAGTCATCGGCAAGTTTGCCAATGCGCACACGACCACTGCGTTCGACAATTACCGCGTCGCGCTTGGCGCTGGCAGCTGCGGAACAGCTCATTGCCATTAAACGTTGATTGGCGCTATTAAAGCCGCGAGAGTCGAAGCGAATTTCCGAGATGGCGAGGAGGCTTTCATCCACTACTTTGAGCTGCGTTGCGGATTCGGCAACCTGAATATGCTCAATAATGTCCTCTGCTGGAACCGATTCTCCCGGCTGCTTTTTCTGTATGCCTTGATAAACCAACCAGCCGTTGTCCCAGGCAGATGAGCAACTTTCACCATCGGCGCTGGCACAGACAAATACGGATACCCCAGAGCCCACTGCCCGCTCGCGGGCAACAGCAAGAGATTCCGCAAACTTCTGTTGCGTGTCAGCGGCGGCATAACTGCGCTGGACATCTTTAATCAGCGGTACACCGGCTATCGCCAGCACACTGCTCACTGCCACCACCGAAAACAATTCCAGCAAGGTGAATCCGCGTTGCTTGGTCTGAGGATTGTTCATGGCGTCTGCTCTCTTGCACGTGAATAAACGAGGGGCGAGCAACCATAGAAAACGTAATAAAGCGAAGCCCGCCAAATAACACTAGAGCAGGCCTAAACCCGCTTCCACGACAAAAGACCAGCGGGCCTGAAGGGCGATAGACGCAATAAGAAGAGGGTAAGCTAATAGCTAATCAGTATAAGAAGCGGTTTGATAGACAGGAACAGTAGGGCTTATTTGAATGTTAGAACTCTGACGTCGACGCCATAACTAAGGGTTTTATAGCACAGTTGGCGCGAATTTCAACATCTATACAAGGATCGAACCTCAGCGGCAATTATGGCAACCGCTCGTGCCAATATGTCGGGTGGCTGACAATAGGTCAGTCGCAAGCACTCCCGGGCGTGACTCCAGGAGCTCTCCCAACCGAAGAAAAACGGCTCGCCCGCCATCAGCAAAACGTCCTGCTCTTTAAGCGCTTCATAGAGCTTGCGGGTTCCACCGGGCAGCTGCTCCAGCCATAGCCAGACAAAGAATGCGCCCTGCGGCTCGTGGATGCGATACGGCAGGCCCTGCAGTGCGGTGTCCAAAAGCTCAATCAAATAGTCGCGCTGGCTGCGGTAGAAATCCGGCAATAGCTGCCCGCTCAGCCGCGCGAGATCACCGCTGGTGATCAACCGCTCCAACAACATCGGTCCTAAGTTGCTGGTGGCGAGCGTCATAATGGTATTGGCGCGGGTAACGCAACGGATCAGCGCTTCATCGGCCACGACTATAGAGGTGCGCACTCCGGGCAGACCGAGTTTGGACAGGCTGAGCACATGGACGGCGCCAGGGCGCCAAGGATTGGCACTGGCTTGATAGACCACCCCCGGAAACGGCGAGCCATAAGCCAGATCTACCAGCAGCGGTACATTTGCACTGCGCGCCACCGCTAATAGCTGATCCATTTCCCCAGTGGTCAGTAAATTGCCTGACGGGTTGGTGGGGCGCGACACACAGAGTGCGCCTATATCCGCCCCCACAGCCAAATTCTCCGTATCCAGTGCGTACTTGAAACGCTGGGGGCCGGTGTGGTGCAGCAGCGGCTTATGGCTGACAAAAAAATCCTCACCCAAACCCTGTGCGCCATAACCCAAATATTCCGGCACTACCGGCAGCAGCAGTCGACGATTTACCCCATCGGCCCCGGGACCGGCCAATAGGTTGAACAAAATGAAAAACGCTAACTGACTGCCGTTGACCAGCGCAATATTGGCCTCGGTTACCGGCCAGCCGCACTCCCGAGAGAGAAACTCTGCCACCGCCCGCAGGGTACTGTCGCTGCCCTGAGGCGCGGGATAGACGCCGAGCATAGAGGCCGTTGCTTGAGGATCCTGCGCTAAGGCCTGCAGATGTGCCTGAAAGCACTGTTGCGCCTCGGGTATCACAGCCGGATTGCCGCCGCCGAGAAACAAAATATCGGGATTGCGACCGAGGGCCTCCCCCAGATCTTCCATCAGTTGCACTATGGGAGAGTCCTGCGCGAGAAGGTGGCCGAAGTGGGAAAGGTTCATGGCAGATCACCGACAGAAAACGGGCCGCATCTTAACGCAACGCGTACGGAACCGCAGGCACCGCTAGGCGTTTAGAGTAGGCCGTAGGTTTCTAAGGTGTGGCGCAGCTTATCTTGATTGATGGGCTTTTTAATGAAATCAATGGCGCCAAGTTGCATGACTCGCTCTCGCGCCACCGGCTGTATATCGCCGGAGATAACAATGACGACGGACTTCAGGTCTTCATCGCGAATGGCTTCAAGGACACGAAAACCATCCAGTTCCGGCATGGTGAGATCGAGAAAAACCATTTCGCCCTTGCCTTGGCGGATGGCGGCCAGCGCCTCATGTCCATTGCTGGCGTAACTGATGCTCACATCCCAACCAGGCGGGAGCGCTTTGGCGACTTGCTTGCGCGCCATATTGGAGTCATCGCATATCAGTAGAGGTATTGACATAGAAGGAAATCAGGACCTGCCCGTAATAACCGTTAGTATAGCGGCCCTGGGCAACTTAGCCGGATTATTGCGGCGTGGCGGTATCGGCATTATTGCCCTCACTCGGGGATGACGCCAGAAGCGTTTCCAGAGGCAAGCCAAAAGCCTCTTTGGCCCCTTTCACCAGTTGCTGCCGGCGCTGAACGTAAACACCGTACCACGGCGACTCCACTCCTCGGGAGGCGAAATACTCCAACTCCCCAAGCCGCACCCCCATGACCGAGGCGAGATCCCACAGGGTGACGGTGCGCAGATCGCGGGTGAGCACATAGCGACCGCTGGCGGTGGCGGCAAGCCAGCCCGCGTTTTCCAAAAGGTTGCGCAGGCGCTGCCAGTGCACTACTCCAAGCCCCAGGCGGAAACAATCGGCGTCCGAGACAGAACCGCCATTGCGACTGCGCGTATGCAATAGCTCCAAGCAGGCCAGCGCGCCGTGCAGGTCGCTGAAGGTGTCGGCTTTGGTGCGATAGGCTCGCTCCGCTAATGTCCGCACCAGAATGGCGCCCGCCAATACCAGGGTCCACACCAAATTTATCCACAGCAAAAACAGCGGTACCGCCGCAAAAGCGCCGTACACCAACTGAAAGGACGAGCGCGCCACCACCGCACTAAAGAGTTCCTTGAGCAGCTGAAACATCAAAGCGGTCATCACTCCGCCAATCAGCGCATGGCGCAGGGGAACGCGGCAGTTGGGGACAGCGGCAAACAGCAGCGTAAACCCCAATGCCGCCAGCGCAAAGGGCAGTATCTCAAACACGACAGAACTCAGCCCCAGGGCGTCGTATTCGCGGAACACCAACTTCAGCGAAAGCAAATAGGTGTTGATGGCAAGGCCGGCCCCTAAGAGTATCGGGCCTATGCTCAACACCGCCCAGTAGAGCAGGAAGCTGGCAATGCCTTTACGGCCTCGCTGTACTCCCCAAATGGTGTTGAAGGTCTTTTCGATATTGGCAAGCATCCAGTAGGCCGTCACCACCAGCATGCCCACCCCGATACCGGTGAGCGAGCGCGCATGGGAAGAAAACTCCGCCAAATAGGTCTGCAACTCCTGACCGCTTTCCGGGACAAAGTGATCGAACAATAATCTCTGCAATTGCTCCGCAACACCATCAAAGGCGGGAATCAGCGAGAAAACGGAGTAAATCACCGTCATCAAAGGCACTAGGGCAAACAAACTGAGGTAGGTGAGTGCGGCCGCGCTTTTTTGGCAGCCGTGGGCGGCAAAATCGCGCGCCAGGTTGCGAAAAAAACGCTTGGCGGTCTGTAGGGGTTCGCGCAGATGCCGCGCGAACGAGTCGGGAATCACTGCCATATTCAGGTCCACCTAGAGCCTTAACATGTGAATAGAATGCCACTACTCAATAAAAATTTCGGCTGTTTCCCAGGCCCGCTGAAATTTCCGCTGCTGCCAAGGCCTATACGGGCTAGAATGTCGCCCTCCTAAAACCAACCAATTTCCGCAACAAAATGGCTGACACGATTACGATTTATCATAACCCACGCTGCAGCAAATCGCGTGAAACCCTGACCCTGCTGCAAGACCGAGGCATAGAACCCCAAATTGTTCTCTATCTGCAAAACCCGCCGGACGAAACCACCCTCTCTCAATTATTAAAGGCATTGAAGCTCTCACCCCGGGAGCTGATCCGCAATAAAGAAGCGGAATACAAAACGCTCAATCTGGCCGACCCTTCGCGGAGTGACGCCGAGCTAATCGCGGCCATGTGTCGCCACCCCAAGTTGATCGAGCGGCCCATAGTCGTGAAAGGTAAGCGCGCAGCTCTCGGTCGCCCACCCGAAAACGTCTTGCAACTACTGCGGTAATCCTATGGTTCCTCATATTCTGGTGCTTTACTACAGCTTGCACGGCAACACCCGAGAGATGGCGCGACAGATCGCTCGCGGCGTTGAAAGTGTGGGTTTAGAAGCGCGCCTGCGCACTGTGCCTAAGGTTTCCACCGTCTGCGAGGCAGTGGAGGACGATATACCGGCAAGCGGCGATGTGTATTGCAGCGTGGAAGATCTGCGCCACTGCGCTGGCCTCGCCCTCGGCAGCCCCACCCGCTTCGGCAATATGGCCGCCGCTATGAAGTACTTCTGGGATGGAACGGCGGCGCTGTGGGTCGGCGGCCATTTGGTGGATAAGCCGGCGACCGTGTTTACGTCGGCCAGCACTCAGCATGGCGGCCACGAATCCACGCTGCTCACCATGATGCTGCCCCTCCTCCACCACGGCATGGTGATCGCCGGTATTCCCTATACCGAAGCGGCGCTACATCAAACTCAAACCGGCGGCACCCCTTACGGCAGCTCCCATACCGCCGGCGACAAAAGTGATCGGGGCCTGAGCCAAGAGGAAAGTCAGCTGTGTTATGCCCAAGGGCGACGCCTGGCACAACTGGCGCTGCGCCTGGGAGAGCAAGATGGTACCTAATACCGCCAAGCCGATGACCCGCAACCTGACTCTGGTGCTCTACGGCTTGCTGCTGGGCAGTTTTTGCCTGTGGCAACTTTTGCTTCCGCAAGGGCCGAGTTATTTTCTCTGGCTGGTGCAAGTGGTGCCGCTGCTGATTTTTTTGCCGGGGTTGCTGCGCGATAATCCGCGCGTTTATATAGGCCTGTGTTTTGTACTGTTGTTGTACTTTATCAAGGCTGTTGAAGGCCTATTCAGCCCCGCGCGCGATTGGCTGGATTATGCCTTGCTGGTTCTGACGGTCATCCTATTCATCGTCTCTATGCTGGCGAGTCGTCACTTGCAGCGCTCCACCAATACCGTCACACCTTAACTCCTTAAATTCGGGCGATTGTCTATGCGTGTTTTTTCCGTTCTATGGCGCGGCCTTAGCTGGCTGCGCACTGCACTGCTCAACATCATCACCCTGATTATCGTAATCGCGGTGGTAACCGCCGTATTTACACCTAAGGGCACACCGCTGCCGGAGCGTGCACCACTACTGCTTCAGCCCTCGGGCATTTTGGTGGATCAATATTCCTATACCTCGCCGAGTGCGCACCTGATGAACCTCGGCAACGAAGGCCCCAAGGAAACCTTGGTGCGCGACCTCGTCGATGCCATTGACTTCGCGGCGCGAGATGAGCGGGTGACGGGACTGCTGTTGCAGTTGGACAAGCTCGAGGGCGGCGGCCTGAGTAAGCTGCAGGAAGTCGGCGAAGCCATAGAGCGCTTTCGCGCCGAGGATAAGCCAGTTATCGCACTGGCGGACAGCTACACCCAACAGCAGTACTTCCTCGCCAGCTATGCCGATGAAATCCACCTCAACGATATGGGCAACATCGCGCTTATGGGCATGGGCCTGTACCGCAACTATTACAAGGACGCCTTCGATAAATTGGCCGTGAACTTCCACGTGTTCAAAGTCGGCCAATTTAAGGATTTTGTGGAACCCTATATCCGCAATGACATGTCCGAGTCGTCCCGCCAGCACAACCGCCAGTGGTTGGATGCGCTTTGGCAGGTGTACACCGATCAGGTTGAGCAGCGACGTCAGCTCGAGCCCGGCACTCTGACTCGTTTTATCAATGAGATGGGCGCGCAGCTGCAAGCGACCCAGGGCGATACGGCGCAGCTGGCCCTGCAGCATCGCTTGGTCGATCACGTGGGCTCGCGCCTGGCCCGCAACAGCGATTTGATCGAACGTTTTGGCGCCGCAAAGGATGATGCGGAGCGCGTTCAGTACATCGACGCCGCTGCCTACAACCGGCATCGATTCGGTCCGGACGGAATTCAACAGGGCAATATCGCGCTCATCGTCGCCAGCGGCACCATTCTCGACGGTCATCACCCCGAGGGCACCATCGGCGGCGACTCGCTCAGCGAATTAATCCGCAAAGCGCGCCAGGATGATGACGTTAAGGCGGTTGTGTTGCGTATCGATAGCGGCGGCGGCAGCGCTTTTGCCTCGGAAGTCATCCGCCAGGAGCTGCAACGGGTTCGCGACGCCGGCATACCGATTGTGATTTCTATGGGCAGTGTTGCCGCCTCCGGCGGCTACTGGATCGCCATGGCGGCCGATGAGGTCTGGGCCACACCGACCACCGTCACCGGCTCCATCGGTGTCTTTGGCCTCTTCCCCACCCTGGAAGAAACCTTCGGCAAGCTCGGCATCCACACCGACGGTATCGGCACCACGGATTTAGCCGGCGCAATGCGCCTGGACACCCCACTACCGGAAGAAGCCGCGCAGGTACTGCAGCTGGGAGTTGAGCATATTTATCACCGCTTTCTGCACATAGTGGCCGCCAGCCGCGACAGTGATCCGGCCGCTATTCATGAAATCGCGCAGGGTCGCGTCTGGACCGGCATCAAAGCACAGGAACTGGGGCTTGTAGATGAAATCGGCTATTTAAATGACGCCCTGGCCGCAGCTGCGCAGCGGGCCGGATTGGATGACTATCAGGTCAAGCTGATTGAGCGCGACCTGAGCCCCCAGGAGCAGCTGATCCGCCGCCTCTTGGGTAGTGAATCGGTACGCAGCGCCTGGGATGCGGCCACCAGTGGTGCGGGGAAGGAGGCTGCGTGGTTGCAGCAGCTGGTTAAACGCGGGCTGCCAGAAGAACTCATCCTGTTATTGCAAGGCGAAACCGCGAAGGTCTACGCCCTTTGCTTAGAGTGCAACGCACTCGATTGAGCACAGCCGTTATCAAACGGCCGCTAGTCAAATAAGCGGTCGAGCCGCTGCAATTGCAACAGCAGCGGCCGCATGGTTTCGAGTTGATGCTTATAGATTTCTTCTGCAACGGGAAAAATGCCGCAGGCATCCGGCAACGGCAGACGCTCATCGATCAAGTAATGCATGCGCGGCAGGAGAATGAACTGCAGCCATTGGTGAAATTCGAGGGTATCCAGGGCAAAAGGCTGTTCGCTGGCCAAGTCCTCGTCGCTCGGTGCTTCGCTCTGCCAAAGGCGGGCGCGGCGCAGTTCACATTCAATATCGAGAAGGATTTCGGCTACTGCTATATGGCGATCAGTCATGAGTCGAGCTCCAAGCGAAACGGGGGCAGTGAATTCAGGATCGCCTTACCGTAACGCTTGCTGATAAGGCGGCGATCCAACACCGTGACCATACCTTGATCCTCCTCCGTCCGCAGCAAGCGCCCACAGGCCTGCACTAACTTAATCGCCGCATCCGGCACGGCGATTTGCATAAAGGCGTTGCCCCCCTGAGCTTCTATCCATTCCGCCATAGCCGCTTCTACCGGGTCATCGGGCACCGCGAAAGGCAGCTTGGCGATCACCACGTGTTCACAATAGCGCCCTGGCAGGTCAACCCCTTCGGCAAAGCTGGCTAAACCAAACAACACGCTGCCCTGCTCCGCATCCACCCGTTCGCGGTGCAGTTTCAGTAACAACTGCTTGGACTCATTGCCCTGCACCAGAATGCGCTCTCGCCAGGAGTCGGGCAGGCCGTCGTAAACCTCGAGCATCTGTCGCCGGGAGGAGAACAACATCAGCGTGCCCTGGCGTTGATCGAGCAACTCCGGCAGCAGGTCGATGAGGCTCTGGGTATGCGCCTCTACCTGATTGCCATCCACCGCGCCCTTGGGAACCCTCAACACACCCTTGCTGGCGAAGTCGAAGGGGCTGGGCACAACTTCGTAAGTGGCGTCCTCCGGCGTACCGGCGCGCAGACGGAAGCGATCAAAAGAGCCCAAGGCCGTCAGAGTCGCGGAGGTCGCAACCGCGCCGCAACAGGGTTGCCACAAGTGCTTGGACAGAGTATGGGAAGCGAGAATGGGGCTCGATACCAGCTCAAAGTCCACCGTATCTTCGTATTCAATCAAGGTGATCCAGCGGGCGATCGGCCACTTGGGGTCCGGCGTGCTATCGGCAAAACTGCGCCACAGATCGCGATTGGCCTCGGCCCGAGCGCACCAGCTGCCGAGCACCGGATAAACCGCCTCCAGATCCGCCATGGGAACGGGAGAGTGTTCGCTTTCGAGGATTTTGTTGACCTCGTTGCAAAGCTTTTCCAACAGTCGGTATAAATCATCAAACCCGACCTGAAGCTTACCGGCCAGCTGCTCCAATTCCACCGGTACCTGGCCCTGAGGGAAGCGGTAGCGCGGCGTCTGCGCGCTGCGGTCCATCTCGGCCATAAAAGGCGCTAGCAGAGGTTGAGCGCCATCCAGTAACAGGCGTACTGCTTTCAAGGTGCTCTCCATAGGCGCGGCGATTTGCATGAAGTAGACCGCATCGGCCAAAGGCTCCACCAAACCCTTCCACTGCCCTTCGGTCATGCCCAACCAGCGACTGGTGGAGACAACGCGGCTGTGGGCCGAGAAATGGTTGACCGCCTTATCCGGCAAGTGGTGCGCTTCATCGAAGATATAAATGGTGTCCTCCGGCGCCGGCAGTATGGCGCCGCCGCCAAGGGCGAGATCTGCCAGGACCAGGTCGTGGTTAGCGACTATGCAGTCCACCTCATCCAGAGAGTCTCGGGCTTTAAAGAATGCGCACTGGCGAACAAAACTGCAGCGCCGACCGGTGCACTGGCGGTGGTCGGTGGTCACCCGCGACCACGCGGCTTGCGGGAGTTCTTCCGGCCAGCTGTCCCGGTCGCCATCCCAGCGGCTCTCCGCCAGCTTTTCCATCATATTTTGATAGAGGAGTTGGTCTTGGGGCGGCACTCCAGAAGCCGCATCGTCATAGAGAAACAGCAGTTCTTCATGGTCGCTGGCGAGAATGCGGTCCAATTTACTCAAACACAAATAGCGGCCGCGGCCTTTGACTAGCCCATAGGAAAAGTCGAGTCCACTGTGCTGTTTAACGTCGGGAAGGTCCTTAAAAACAATCTGCTCCTGCAGCGCCACCGTAGCCGTAGACACCACAACTTTTTTACCCAGCGCTTGGGCAGCCGGCAGAGCCGCCAGCAGATAGGCGACGGTTTTGCCCGTTCCGGTACCGGCCTCCACCACACATACATGCCCCTCACCCAAACGGCGCGATTCCTCATCCAAGCGAATCCCCCCGAGCGCGCGCGCAATCGCCGCGATCATCAGTTTTTGACCATAGCGGGGATTGAGCTGCCGAGATTTGAGGAACCGGGAATAGCTGGTTTGGATGGCGTGCTTAACCGCGTCGTCCAACATTGCTATGCCTGTGCGGCGGAACGATCGTCCGCCGCCAACGATTCCGCTTTGAGCTTGGTATACACCGGGTTGGCGTAGATGCGGAGCATCATGTCGCGCCATTGCGGATCGCAAGCCTCCAAGCGCTCCTGGAACTGGCGCCGCGCCGCCGTCGAGTCTATCTCGGTGAACAGCCGCCCATCCGCACCTACGGGCACGACAGGCGCCGTCTGCTCAAGCATTTGGTAGGCGACGCAGTTGCTGAGGTGCAAAACATAGTTTGCCAGGATGGCTTGATCCATCACCGCCACCGCCTCATCCACATCGGCGATGGTGCCGGCCAAGGGCTCGCCAAAGGCCAGATGCACCCGCCCTTTGAAGCCGGAAATGCCTTTGGCGATGGAGCGCACATCTTCGTGCTCTTGCTTTTCATAACGACCATCGCGCTTGAGCAGCGTCAGTTCGCGCGCTTTGAGCTCATCGCACGGGTCCCATTCGTAGGAGATGGAAACGGGCACTATGTTGGCGCGATTGAGGAAGTCACCGAAGCGCTCCGTCTTAGCGCGGGACATGGCCAACATGCTGATGATCGCCGGATTGGTTTTATCAATGCCATCTTTGGCGCGACCCTCGCGCTGCGCGATCCAGATATTGGCATTGTCATTGACCACCGAATGGTGAATATAAGCGGACAACTTGCGTGCTGCCTTGAGCTTTTCTCGCGGCGCCGTCACCGAGCGATTGACGATAAAGCTCTTATTGAGGCGCATCAAGTCCGAGGCGAAAGGCTTGGTGAGCAGATTGTCGCCTATGGCAATACGCAGGGTTTGAAAGCCGTTGTGATAGAGCGTCCAATTGACGAACGCCGGGTCCATTGCGATGTCCCGATGATTGCTGACAAAGCAGTAGGCTTTGCCAGGCTTGAGGTGCTCCAGCCCCGAAACCGTCAGCTCGCTCACCGTTTCTTCCAGGAGCTGACGCACATACTTCTCAATCCGCTGCTGAAAGTCGGCGACGCTCATGACGCCCGCCGCTTCTTTGCGCAGGGCATAACGCACCAACGGCCGCAGTGCCGGCGCGCACCAACGGCTGAGGCGCGGTAGCTTGAGGCGGGCGACAGTGTCCAAAAATTCATGGTCGCCCAGCAGGCGCTCAATGGTGGGGCGCACTTCGCTATCGTTGTAAGGGCGGATATCGTCGAATTCGGTGTGGCCGGACTCAATCGGAGTGGTCATAAAGCAAACAGCCCTGAAAAAAGACGCACAAAAATACAGAAAACTTACCGGCATTTCCACTGCCGCCCCGTTTGGCAAAGGCGGGAGAATCCCTCAACCACCTGAGACTGTGCGTTGGGTGGCGGTTGCCATTTTATCCCCTATGCTATATTCCAAACGGGCTTTAATAAGCGTAGACCCGCATGAGTTACCCCCTTGCATGAATATACTGATCGTCGAAGACAGCGCCACGCTGCGGCACGCCATGTGCCAATACATTCGCAACGCCGGCCACAATCCCCTAGTTGCGAACAACGGCGAAGAGGCCCTGCAGATGTTCGACACTCAGCAGGTGGACATGATCGTCATGGATGTGGAGATGCCGGGTCTCGATGGCTTCGAAACCACTCGGCTGATTCGCGAGTGGCTGGAGAAAGACGATCTCTGGCTGCCGATCATCTTTGTCACCGGTAAAGCGGAAGAAGAAGATCTGCGCAAAGGAATTGACGTCGGCGGCGACGACTACCTAATCAAACCCGTCAGCGAAACCATTCTGCTCGCCAAAATTCGCGCTATGGAGCGCATCATGGCGATGCGCGATGAATTGCAGCGCCTCAACCAAAGCCTTGTGGAACTGAGCGAGCGCGACAGCCTCACACACCTATTCAACCGCCGCACCTTCGACGAGCGCGCGGAAAGCGCCTGGAAACAGGCCGCGCGCAATCACGAAGCGCTGGCCATTCTGATCATGGATATCGATCACTTTAAGCTCTACAACGACTGCTACGGCCATATGGCCGGCGACGACTGCATTATCAAGGTCGCCGAGGCCATAACGCAGAGCCTCGGCCGCCCCGGGGATATAGTGGCGCGCTACGGTGGTGAAGAGTTTATCGCGGTGCTCACCGATACCCGCGAAGACGGCGCCTACCATGTTGCCGAGCGCATCCGCCAGAATGTGGCGGCGCTCAATATTCGCCACCGCGAGTCGCCCACCGCTACTCACATCACCGTGAGCATTGGCGGCGCGGTCATCAACCACACAGCGGGAACCCACCTGCGCGACCAAATTAATGCCGCCGACAAAGCGCTCTATGCCTCCAAGCAGTCGGGCCGCAACCGCGTCACCGTCAAGCTGTTCAGCCCGCGGGTGCGCATACTCGTCGCCGACAGCAGCGGTAAATTGGCCCGTGCCATCGACGGCAAGCTGCGCCATTATTTTGCCCTGCTGCAATCGCGCTCGGGGCAGGAGACACTGGCGCTGGCACGACGCAACCGCCCAGACGTCATAGTGCTGAGTGAACAGCTCACCGACGACGACGCGATTACCACCATCAAGCGCCTGCGTGAAGACAGCAACACTGGGCAGATCCCCCTGCTCGTTGCCTGCGACAATCTGGAACGCTGGCACAGTCTGGAGCTGGAGGTGGACGGTTGCTATCCCGACCGCTGCCCGCCTCAGGAGCTGATGGATAAGCTCAACCGAATGCTGTTCTAGCACGCGCTTAGCTTGCGAGGCCGCTACTAGAAAGCCTTTAGCCTTTTTAGAAAGCCGTTAGCTTTTTAGAGAGCCTTTAGCCTTTTT
>CAYZVN010000021.1:31501-43311 GCA_964482025.1 uncultured Saccharophagus sp.
TTAGAACGCCCTTAGCCGTTTCGACCTATCAAAAAGCCCATCAGCTATAAAAACCTCAGTTGTAATCCCGCCGGTTGAACCAGTGCACGGGCCGAGCGTGGCGATCCACCAGATGCACCACATCCAGCACCATCGCAAACAGCGCCATGCGCACCAGCAAGCCATTGTCCGCCTGGCGGAAGATGGCCAGATTGGGATTTTGGTTAAGGTCGTTATCCAGCTCATTGGCATCGGCCCGCGAGTCGCGGGGCAAGGGGTGCATGATGACGGTGTTGGGCTCGCAGAACTTGGTGTAAATCGCCTGGTTGAGGCGGAAGCGCCCGCGATAAAGATCGGCCTCTTCCTTGGTCGGAAACCGCTCTTCTTGGATCCGCGTGGAATAGACGATATCGACGTGGGCAATGCTCTCGGTCAGCTCCGAGGAGACCGTCACCTTATGGCCGGCGCTGCGCGCAAGCTCGAGGTAGGACTCGGGCATTGCCAGCTCGCTGGGCGATACCAAAGTGATGTGGATATTGTTGAACAGACAGAGCAGCCGACACAGGGAGTGGACCGTGCGCCCGTATTTGAGATCGCCAATCATGGCGATACGCAGACCATCGAGTCCGCGCCCGCGGCCTCTGAGTTCTTTGCGAATGGTGTACAAATCCAGCAGCGCCTGACTGGGATGTTCGTTGGCGCCGTCGCCGCCATTGATCACCGGCACCCGGCTGGCGGCGGCGAACTCTCCCACCGAGCCCTCCGCCGGGTGACGCATGCAGATAACGTCGCTGTAACCCGACAACACCCGCGCGGTATCGTAGAGCGACTCCCCTTTGGTAATGGCGGAACTCTTAAACCCCGTGGTTTCCCGCACTTCGCCGCCAAGCAGGTTAAAGGCACAGCCAAAACTGATGCGCGTCCGCGTGCTGGGCTCAAAAAACATATTGCCGAGGATAGCGCCCTCCAGCACCCGGGTGACGCGCTCGCGCAAGGCGTAGGGAGCCATGGTGTCCGCAACATCAAAGATCCGCTCTATGTCGCTTCTCTCGAACTGTTCAACAGACAAGATATGTGCACCTGCAAACTCCATAGATCCCCCAAATCATCGCTTAAAGTGGGCGCTATTCTAGCGGTGTGCCTTGATGAAGCAAATGCTCTTGCGACGACCTAGAGGCCCTCGGCGGCAACCGGTCGCCAGAGCGTGCTGGCCATATCCACGACTCCTACCCCAGAAGGGAGAATCCCCCTTTATCGACGCGACTCGCCGCTGGCGCGAAGACGATCGCTCCATGGCACTGATTTGATCAAAGGCCATCATCACAAACTCGAACAGACTGCCTATATCAAGGTCAATAAGTTCGTGAATCAAACGGTGGGCACTATGGGGACATTGTTGCAGGGCACGACGGCGAAAAGTAACGTAAAGCTCAGTCAGAAGACGATAAACGCGGCACTGAAGGACGCGAAGAAAAGCGCCGAAATTGTCGATCTTATCTATGTAGATGATCGCCAACCGGGCATCCATCGACGAAAAAGCGCGGGCGAGTTTGAGTACTACCTGGGAAAGAAAAAAATTCGCGACCGACAGCTGCTACAGCGAATTCGCACCTTAGCGATTCCACCCGCTTGGGAGCAGGTTTGGATCTGTCAAACTGACAACGGGCATCTGCAAGCCACCGGCATCGACGCCCGCGGACGCAAACAATACAAGTACCACGCCAAGTGGTCGGCCTTGCGTAATCACACCAAGTTTTATCGCATGCTTCACTTTGGCAAATGTCTGGCGAATATTCGCCAACGTCTGGAGCACGATTTATCGAGACGCGGGCTGCCAGAGGAAAAGGTTTTAGCTGCGGTGGTGTGTTTGATGGATCAAAGCGGTATGCGCATCGGCAACAATGCGTACGAAAAACTCTATGGCTCGTTTGGTTTGACGACACTTAAAGATCAACACGTCAAAATTCACGGCAGCCAAATGCAGTTTATCTTCAAGGGCAAAAAAGGTATCGCCCAAAAGGTCAGCATCAAAAACCGGCGCCTGGCGAGAATTGTGAAAAGCTGTCGTGATATTCCCGGCAAAGAGCTATTCCAGTATTACGATCATCAAGGCAACCATAAGTGTATCGACTCCGGCATGGTCAACGCCTATTTAAAGGAGATTACCGGCGAGGACTTCACCGCCAAAGACTTCCGCACTTGGTCGGGCTCCGTGCAAGCGCTCGCCGCGCTCGCGGCAACCGATCCTGCAACAAGCAATGCGGAGATCAAACGCACTATATTAGCGATTTTGGATAAGGTGGCGGAGCACCTCGGCAATACTCGAGCGGTATGCAAAAAATATTATGTGCACCCACTTATTTTGACGCTTTACCAAGAAAATCGCCTGCACGCTTATTTAAGTGCTAATAATGGCAGGTGCCCTAAGGGCCTGATGCGAGAAGAACAGATTTTGATGAAAATTCTGGAGATCGAGAAAGTTTCACTAGAGGCCACTCCCTAACTCGCGAGCGGAAGTGAGGCAAAGGAAGAGCGGCCAAACCACTCGTGAATCTTGCGATTCGTTTGTTGTTTGGCCGCCGCGCGTTTGGCTTTGTTGGATTTTTCATGCACTCCCCCTTTGCGCATAATCGGATGGAATGCATGGCCGTTTCTTCTTTCTTGCTTTTTTGCCATATCGATCTCTACAGTGAAATTAACCTTTGACACACAACACTTGCTTAAGCGTGTGCACTACTTCAACCAGATCCTTTTGGTTTTCCATGACTTGATCAATGTCCTTATAAGCCCCCGGAATTTCATCCAGAACCCCGGTATCCTTGCGGCACTCCACACCGCGTGTTTGCTCAACCAGATCTTCCCTGCGAAAGCGCTGACGCGCTGCGGTGCGACTCATGGTTCTACCAGCTCCGTGAGCACAGGAGCAAAATGAATCGGGATTGCCTTTGCCGCGGACAATATAGGACTTCGCGCCCATGCTACCGGGAATAATACCGAGCTCTCCCTCACCTGCGCGGATCGCGCCTTTGCGAGTCAGAAATACCTCTTCACCAAAATGCACCTCGCGGCTGACATAATTGTGATGACAGTTAATCGCTTGCCGATCAGGGTAAAACTCTGGCAAAAACGGCTTTATTGCCCGCAACACCAACGCCATCATCTCCTCGCGATTGATGCGAGCATATTCCTGCGCCCAATTCACCGCCGTTACATAATCGACAAAGTGCTCACTGCCCTCGGTAAAGTAAGCGAGATCTTTGTCCGGTAATTGATGAAGATGTCTGCCCATATCCTGCTTGGCCAGTTTGATAAAGTAGCGTCCTATCGCATTGCCAATGCCACGGCTGCCGGAGTGCAGCATCACCCAAACACCTTTGCTTTCGTCCAGGCACACTTCGATAAAGTGATTACCGCTGCCCAGCGTGCCCAATTGCTTAGTCCACAGGGTTTGCGGCTGCTTGAGCATTTTCATCACCGCAGGATGCTTCTCAAATAACCAATCGACGCCGGGCGCCAGCTTTTTGCAGGCACCGGTGCGCACACTGACGGTTTTGTGCGCCTTCATTCCCACTGGTACCGCCCGCTCTATGGCGCTGCGCATAGGCGCTAGATTATCCGGTAGCTGGGCGGACGTGATCGACAGGCGCACCGCTGTCATACCACAGCCAATATCCACACCCACCGCAGCAGGAATAATCGCGTTTAGGGTGGGGATGACCGACCCTACCGTGGCACCGATTCCGGCGTGCACGTCCGGCATAGCCGCGACATGGGAGTGGATAATCGGCAAGGCGGCAACTTGCTTTAACTGCGTCAGCGCTTGATGCTCAATCTCATCGGTGTAGATTTTTATGGGTTTAATACCGTTTTGGGCGTTCTTATTCAGCTCAATTTTAACTGGCATACAAAATTCCTCTTACTCTTCGCCGCATAATCTAAGACCTCCGTCACCGACGAAAGATCTGCGGCAAAGTGAATGTCTAGCGCCGTCCAACAAGCATAAAAAAACCCTGAGCGGATTCCCGATCAGGGTTTTTTAAACTGATCTGGAAGGCATGACGACCTTCCAGGCACCTGTGCTCGAAAGGTTCTAAGATTTCGGTTTTACCTCGTAATTCATTTCAAGCGCTCCTCGGTGTCTAAATAGTTAATGGAAATTGGGCGCGATCATACGGAATTTCTTCCTACTGTCAAGTGGCCGGCTGACCACAAAATGTCGCACCACTTGGCCTAGGCTTAAACATCAAATTGAATTGGTCATTAACCCCCCAATTTTAGCAATTCGTCTTTTTTAATAACCATGTGTGTGACCGCTTACCACTGATCGAAAAGTTCGTTCCTTTGATCGGAAGAGTGAAAAATACAGTGGCGTAAAAACCAACACTCAGCTGATATATAAGTAAGAAAGAAAAAAGCGTGTGCCTTGTCAAAAAACCGACGGCGACTCCGAGCCAGTCTGGTGCGAGTCAAAGTTACGGCGGGCTCCGAAAAGGCGAGCGAAGGGTCAGGACGAATCGATCGCCGCCGACCATGAGTTGTGATGCAGTACATGATTCAATTTTGGGGTAATGGAATATTGAGATGTATAGGCAAAATGGTTCTTCCCTGATTGAAGTAATGGTGTCTTTGTTCGTACTGGCAATCGGACTTATGGGCATCCTGACCATGCAGGTAAAATCTGTCCAGTTCGGCAAATCGGCCGACACTTACACAAGAGCAATGACGCTGGCGAACGATATCGCCGAACGAATTCGCGGCAACCCTAAAAATGTCACGGCTTATGCCACAACCACGCTGCCAGAGTCTCCCCCCACCAATTGCCTGACGAGCGACATTAGTGCTGCGGCCTGCTCCGCCGCCGATCTGGTTAACTGGGATTTATACCACTGGAATGCAACCATCAAGCAGCACCTGCCTGCGGGTGCAGGCAGTATCGCCGAAAAAACCCTAGGCACAACGCAATACCTACAGATCATTGTCTCCTTCGATGACAGTCGCTCCAGTGGTGATGCATCAGCCGCTCGCAAACACTATACCTTGCTGGTGGAACGCCCTACCCAATTGGGAGGCGCGTGACATGAAAAGCCAAAATCATGCTGCTTTTCAACAGGGAATGACCGTGGTCGAGCTGATGATCGCGATCGTCATTTCGCTTGTAATAATGGCGGGTGTTGTTCAAGTTTTCGTTAACAGTCGAACAACATTTCTCGCGCAGGAGGACATGTCCTACATCCAGCACAATGCGCGCTACGCTATGTATACCCTATCCCGCGATATTCAAAATGCGGGCTTTTGGGGATGCGCCGGCGACACCACCAGGGTCGCGCTGGCGGCCCGCACCGAAAATATCGCAGACATCAATCGTCTCCTGGGATTAAATCCCGCGAGCGGGTATCTGGAACCGCTCCAACCCATTACCGGCTTTACCTCCGGTTTTCCAGCCACCTACTCCACTTGGAGCATCACTACAAAAGATGGCGCTCGTACTCCCGAGTCTTTTATCGTGCGCAGCGCTGCGGGGTCTGCTGCTACTCTCGAGTCGCATGTTGATTCCAATTTATTAGTAAAGTCCGCCCATCCATTTAAGACCGGAGATCTCGTAGCCATAGTGGCGGAGGATTGCCGGCGCATGGGCATTGTTAAAATGGCTGAAATTCTGGAAAACAGCACGGTGCTGAAATATTCCAACACATCCATCTGCGGCACTATCGTTAAACCCCCTCGCGACCAAAGTATCCGCTGTAAAGCAAATTGTGACTGTGACGCAATCACGGCCAATCAGGAAACCTTTCGGGTCGGCACTCAAGTCTTGCCTTACAACGCCTTCGGTTATTTTATTGGCGAATCTCCCACTTTACCCGGACAGCCCTCATTGCAACGCTTACGTTATAGTGAGGGCAGCTTAATGCGTGAAGAGTTGGCGCTTGGTGTAGAAGACCTGCAAATGATTTATGGCGTGGACACCAATAATGATGGTGCTCCGGATACCTATGTGTCGCCTAACGTATTGACCGCTGCACAATGGAGCAACTGGAGCAATGTCCGCTCGGTGCAGATCAATTTGGTTTTCCGCTCCCTGGAACCATCGCTACCCTCAGTCACCGCACAAACTTACCTGAATAAAAATTATGAAGATAAGTTTATGCGGCAGCTGATTACTGCCACTGTGCGTTTGCGCAACGCGATCTGAGGTGACCATCATGCAACGCATTTCACCTATCGACAAAAAGCAAACCGGCGCAACCTTGGTATTCAGCCTAGTGGTATTACTGGCAATAACTCTGTTAGGTATTGCCAGCATACGCTCATCCAATAACGCCTTAAAAATGGCTAATAGTGCGCGGGATTATGCAGTCGCTTTTCAGGCTGCTGAAGCAGCGCTGGCGCAAGCGGAGCAATGGGTGATTGCGGCAAATTTTTCGGCGGATGACTTTATGTGTCGCGATGCAAGCTCCAGCCGCTGTTTTAATAATACTTGCACCAACGGCCTGTGTTTCGCAGGGGATTTGACCAACGCGGTGTACAAAGACGATTGCAAGATCGCCAAACCCACCGCCTCGGCTGAAGCTTGGCCAAACAAAACCTACTGGGAAAACAACGGCGCTGCGTTACCCAAAGTTCAGGTCGCCAAAGTTGACGTCGATAATGTTGAAGAGCTGGATGCAGAGTCCTTACAAGTTCCCTACATGGTGGAATTTCTGTGCTATGTCCCGCGAGACGACCAAATCGTCACAGATGAAAACAATCGCAACGGTGGAGTCCCCCTGTACCGCGTGACCGTACGGGCAGAAGGTGCTGCGGGTCGCTCTGCCGTTATGTTGCAATCTATTTTTCGATCGGCTGGTTAAGGGTTGAGGTTGAGGCTATGGCAAGCACACAGTATCTTTTGAGTATTCAGGATCGCACATTGTTAAAACTGGCTGTAATTGCCGTTTTAATGTTGTGCTCGATTTCGACGCTTCACGCACAATCCCCAACCAATGCAACCTTCGCTCTCAATCCGCCTCTTTCAGAGCCGGCCAAATCGCACCCTATGTTGATGCTCGCGCTCTCGGCCGACCACCAGATATTCTTAAAGGCCTACAACGATTTTGACGATCTGGATGGCGATGACCTGCCGGACGTCACCTACAATCACAACGTGGTTTACAAAGGTTATTTTAACGAAGAAAAATGTTACTCCTATAGCAACGGCATTTTCTCTCCTACGGCGAATGCCACCGCCCCAACTGCTCTCAATAGCACGCTCGGAATTCGTCAGCCGGCACTGTCGATCAAACAATATTGCACCGGTGGTCGATGGAGCGGCAACTTTCTCAACTGGGCAACCATGACCCGTATCGATATTGTGCGGAGTGTTTTATACGGCGGCAAACGCTGGACGGATACTGCCAACAGCACCATTTTGGAACGCGCTTATCTGCCAAATGATTCGCACAGTTTCGCTAAATATTACGATGGGAGCGACCTTACCAGCCTGACCGGCCTGACAAACTTTAGCCTCACCGATAACGATAAAAGAAAACGCGGTCTTACCTTCTGCAATACCAGTTTGGGACATACCAACAACGTGGTCTCGCAATCGCAAACCGCGACCAAACCGGTGATGCGGGTAGCAAAAGGCAATTACTCATTGTGGGCCAGCGGTGAGCGCTATCAGTGTCTGCTCGGCGGCAATAATAAAGAATACAGTGAATACCAAAATGGCGTGTTCGCAAATAACGGTAATGACCCTAATATTACGGGAATTCACGCTTATAGCACCGCGCCCACATCTGTCCTTCAAGATTACACGGTGAGAGTGGCTGTCTGCACCGACAGCACTGAAGACACCATTCATTATTGTCGCCGTTACGGCGCATCCTCTTATAAGCCCACCGGGCTTCTGCAAACTTACGGAATTCACAGCGACAATCCAGTTATGTTTGGCCTTATGACCGGCGCGGTAACCAAAAACCACACAGCTGGAGTTTTACGCAAAAACGTGTCGCCCATGGCGGATGAAGTCAACCCCAATAATGGCCGGTTTCTGTATCCAAGCAGTGGCTCAATTGTCGCCAGTATCGACGCGCTTATGCTGCTGGATTATTACTTCAACAAAAACAATGACTACAACATTAGCGGTGGTTATGGCGCTGACTGCCCCAAAATGAGCTCACCTAACGAGGGCAAATGCCGTAACTGGGGCAACCCCTTTAGTGAAATTTTGGCGGAGTCTTATCGGTATTTTAGTGGCAACAGCACGACCGCCACACTTAACTCCTCGTTGCAAAACGAACGCAACGCGCTCGCGGGTGCTACCGTGGCCAACTGGACTGATCCACTTACCCAAGTTACGGATGCCGCCTGTGTGAATATGAATGTTCTCGGTATCAACTCCAGCACCAACTCATACGACCATGATATAAGCTCAAAAACCTTTGCTACTTTGAAAATCAGCGCCAGTACCGACAAGGTGGAAGATTGGACCAAAAAGGTAGGGTTAGGCGAATTAGATCCTAACAAATCCTATTTCGTTGGCAATGCCTCCGGCAGCACTAATGGCCAGTGCACCCCAAAAGCCATCTCCGATCTCGGCTCTGTGCGCGGCATTTGTCCTGAAGCTCCGAGGCTGACCGGCAGTTATGCAGCGGCAGGCTTGGCCTATTACGTTAAAGCCAACAATATACGCCCCGATCTTACTCAAACGACGGGCAAGGCATTCAATATAGATACATTGGGTTTAACACTTGCGGGTACTCAACCGGTCATTCGCATTCCCGGAACCAGCGTCAAAATTATCCCTGCTTGTGAGAATCGATCTAACGAGGCGCGAGGCAATTGCGCGCTGGTAGGATTTCGTCCAGTTTATACAGCCCCAGGTCAAGTACCGACGAAATATTTTATAAGTTGGGAGGATTCCGAACAGGGGAACGACTTCGACCAAGATATCAACGGCATTATCGAGTACACCAAATCCGGCAATAATCTGACTGTCAAAACGACGATTTTTAAAGTCAGCACCGATAACAATATGCGTTTAGGCTATATTATTTCCGGCACCAATGCCGACGGTTTAAAAATGGTGACGGAAACCAATAGCTGGAACATTGTAACGGGCAACAATACCAGTTCTTATACCATAGGCTCATCCACTGCAGAGACCCTGGAGCCACCACTGTACTACGCCACCAAATGGGGCTCTTATACGAATTCCCCCGAACATGCGGATACAACTTTCGACCCCACCAAAGACGTATGGAGTGAGGATGGGGTTAATCCACTGAATTACTCCGTCGTTGCTAACCCCAGTACACTGCGCGAGAACCTGTCGAGAATTCTCGTCAAAGTGGGTAAAAGCAACGCTACAGGTACCTCTGCTCCGGTCTCCATCAACAGCCTTACTGGCGAAGGCATTTTTTTGCAGACAGTGTATCAACCGGTCTATGTGAGCCCAGATAATTCCAGCTCTACCACTTGGGTGGGAACCTTAAGCGCGCTGTTTCTTGATCGCTACGGCAATGTCCGCGAAGACAGCAACGGCAACCAGACTTTGGATAACGCCGACAAAGTAGTTGAGTTTATCAAGATGGACTCACGCAATCGCAATGCTGACGGCACTAGCGAAACTCGCAAAATTATTGGCTTTAACCGCTATCCCTATAGCACTGCAACCAACGGCAAGGATGTGTCGGATACCAATGCAATTGAGCTTGGTTTGAAAATGGATCAGTTAAAAACCATGTGGAGCGCACGCGATCGGTTGGCGAATATTTCCGACGCCAATATTGTTCTGCAGCGACAAAGTGACGGCTCGGCCAATAGTCGGCGGCTTATTTTCACGGCGCTCGATACGCTCAACGCAAACAATCAATATGACGGAGTTATTACCGCCGATGAAGTCCTAAGCTTTACCGGAGATAACACCACCGCCGAAAAACTGAGGAATTATTTGGCCGTCGCTAGTACGGCCGAAGCGTCCAAGGTGATCGATTACATTCGCGGCAAAGAAATCGCGGGCTATCGCAATCGCACCGTTAAGTTTGATAGTACCAGCACAGCCAAACCCTGGCGCCTGGGTGATATTGTGAATTCTACTCCCGCCATTGTCGGCGCACCCTCTGCGGGTTATGACACCCTCTACGGTGATGACAGCTATACGGCGTTCCGCAACCACTATGCCAACCGCCGAAACATGGTGTACGTAGGCGCGAACGACGGCATGCTTCACGCCTTTAATGCGGGATTTTTTAATCGCGCCACCTCAACCTTTACGACAACACCCACAGGTAACAATGTCTCCGCACCCGCACTGGGTGCCGAGATGTGGGGTTATGTCCCTTACAACCTACTTCCGCATCTTAAATGGCTAACGCAGAAAAATTATGAACACGTTTTTTATGTGGACGCCAACGTTAAAGTATTTGATGCCAACATTTTTGCCTCCAAAAATAACAGCACAAAATACCCTTACGGCTGGGGCACAATTTTAGCGGTGGGCATGAGATACGGTGGCGGCGCCTATGAGATTGACCGAGATGGCAACGCCAACACCACGTCTGACCGGACAACCTTGCGCTCGGCCTACCTGTTATTTGACATTACCGACCCGGAAACCAGCCCCGAGCTGATCGCGGAAATCACCCATCCGGACCTGGGCTATACCCTAGTCGACCCGGAAATTGTCAAGCGCCGCGCACCTAACGCCAGCGGCACTTATACAAGTAATGTCACCGTCAATGACTGGCATCTCGTTTTCGGATCCGGCCCGCGCGGTCCCGATGCGACTAAAGAGGCGATTAGCAACACTCCGGCAAAACTTTTCTACATGAACCTGAGCGATGCGGTCGCCGGTTCGCCCCAGTTGACTGCGGTCACTGCGGACTCTGCAAGTCGCCGTTCATTTGTGGGCGGTATAACCGCGAAAGACTGGAACCTGAATTACCAAGACGACATGCTCTATTTTGGTTTGGTGGGTGATGACAACCGCGGTAGCGATGTTCCTTCACCAACTCCTGCGACCTATAAAGGAGCGCTGAAGCAAGCGGTAATAGCCGCCAGCGGCAACAACCTTTTAACTGCGGGAACCATGACTTCCCTCTTGAGCCGAACCGATGCGAATCTAGCTTTTAGCTCGGCTCCGCTCGCCGTGCGTGACGGCATGGGCCAGTTTTGGGTGTTTACCGGAACCGGACGATTTCTGGTAAATCGTGATCTCGATTTAAACGACGACAACCTGTATTTCGGTCTTAAAGTTAATGATACAAGCCAGGACGCCAGCAAACCCTGGCTAACCGATTCCGCGGTCGCTAAGCGTTACCTGCGCAATGTGACAACGGATCATTTGTATGTAAATGAGGAGGGTGGATTCTTAGTGAAGACCCCCGCCGGCAATAAAAGTCTATCGGAGTATTTAGGCTTGATCGAATCTGCTTCTGGTTGGTATCGAAAATTGCTTGGCGACAACGAGGTGAATTTTACGCGCTCCGCATTTTATGAAGGCACACTCGTTTTCAACTCCTACAAGCCGGGCTTTAACAGCTGCGATGTCGGCGGCGAATCGCCACAATATATCTTGGATATGTTTACTGGACTGCCCCAATATCGCCTCCAAAATCTTTTTAGAGGTACTAACACCCTAACCGCCGACGGCAAGTCCTACACCGAAGTCGCACCCGTAGGCGCCGTTATCAACGGTATAGCCTCCTCGCCGGTTATCGCCAGCGCCAGGGCCATCACGCAAACCAGCGACGCTGCGCTAAAAGCAACGGATGTCACACTGGCGCCCATCCCACCCGTGCGCAAGGGCTGGCGAGAAATCCTATCCGACGAACTCCACTAGTAACCGAGGA
>CAYZVN010000022.1:0-40246 GCA_964482025.1 uncultured Saccharophagus sp.
ATCAACCCCTCTCCCTGGGGCGCGCGAGCTAGCCGTATGGCGCGCCCGTAGAACGACAACCCCACCCTAACCCTCCCCTTGAAAAGAGGAGGGGACTGATCGGGGCCTAGGCAGGGGGTGAGCAGGTTAATTTGATGGTATTTGTTTGCCGCGTTCCACCGCCGAGCGCGCGTTGAACTGTTGGAGTGCGCGCAGGACCTCTGGAAATTCTTGAATCCCTACCACATCACCCGCTTCGTAAAAATCAATCAGGGTGTTCACCCAGGGAAATATTGCAATGTCGGCAATGGTGTACTCCTCGCCCACAACCCACTTTTTGCCCGTTAATTGTTGATTCAGAACGCCCAGCAAGCGAGAGGATTCGTTGATGTAGCGCTCCCGAGGACGGGGATCTTCTATGTCTCGGCCGGCGTAGTTATGGAAAAATCCCAGCTGGCCGAACATTGGACCTATTCCGCCCATCTGAAACATCAACCATTGAATCGTCTGGTAACGAAGCGCCGCGTCCTGCGGTAAAAAGCGGCCGCTTTTATCGGCGAGATAGAGCAAAATCGCGCCGGATTCAAAAAGCGCTAGAGGCTTGCCATTCGGGCCTTGAGGGTCGAGCAGCGCGGGAATTTTATTGTTGGGACTCACGGCCAAAAACGCCGGGTGAAATTGCTCGTCTTTGGTGATATCCACATAGTACGCATCGTAGTTCAGCCCCAACTCCTCCAACAGAATCGAAACTTTTTGACCGTTGGGTGTCGGCATGGAGTAGAGCTGAAGATGCTGCGGGCTTTTAGGTGGGAAGCGTTGCTGAATGAGATTCAGTGCGGTTGTGTCGAGCATAGGATATGGCCCTCCGAAACAAAGTAATTGATGGAAGCGGCATCCAGCCTCGTGCAGAAAAGCGTGTAGTGGAGCTGTGAAAAACGAGGCAGTTGGGTAAGAACCTGCCTCGTTAGGGGTTATTCCTGTGACGGCGGCAGGCTGCCAGAGACCGATTGTGCGGCATTTTCCAGCGCGGCCACTGTCTGGCTCCCCACTTGTTGAAGTGCTTGGCGCATATCATAACCGCTCGGGGCTTGATAAATGCGCAGGCCAAATTCCGGTAGCACGGCAAAAATGTGATCAAAAATATCCGCCTGCACCCCTTCGTGAATCACCCAGGCGACGCTGGAGGTGAAAGCATAAATCTCCATTGGTATACCGTCGGGACCGGGCTGGAGTTGGCGGACCATTTGGATCATGTCCGGGTTAAGTTGTTGATGCGCTTTTAAATAAGCGGTGACGTACGCACGGAACGTACCGAGGTTGGTCAGGCGACGGCCGTTGACGGGCGAGGCGGGGTCGCATTTATTTTCCGCGTTGTAGTGCTCGATTTCGGCAACTTTATTTTCGATATAACCACTCAGTAGCTGAGCTTTGCGCAGCTGACCCAGGTCTTTTTCATCCAAAAACTTTACGCTTGTTGCATCGATATTAATGGAGCGTTTAATGCGTCGGCCGCCAGACTCCATCATGCCGCGCCAGTTTTTGAAGGAGTCCGAAATCAACGCATAGGTGGGTACCGTGGTGATGGTTTTGTCCCAGTTGCTGACTTTTACCGTCGTCAAGTTGATGTCGATAACAAAGCCATCGGCGCCGTATTTGGGCATTTCCAGCCAATCGCCTACGGCTAACATGTTGTTGGCCGATAACTGAATACCGGCGACTAAGCCCATGATGGGGTCTTTGAAAACCAACAGTAAGACGGCGGTCATGGCGCCTAAGCCGCTAATCAAAATTGCCGGTGATTTGCCGATTAACAGCGAGATGGCGTAAATCATCGCAAGTAGGAATGCGGCTAATTTGATGCTTTGGAAAATGCCGCGCACGGGCAGACGTTTACCTTGTGGTGAGTTCACCAACAAGTCTTCCACGGTATCCAGCGCGGAGAATAGCGACAGCAAAGAAAATAAAAGGATAAAAAGATAAAGGACGGTTTCGATTGCCGGCAGAGCCGGAGCGCCGCTCTCAAGCCAAATGCGCGCCTGGGTCAGGAGGATGATTGCCTGCAGAGTAAGCGCCAAGCGGGTGAATAATTTATGGCGAAAAAAAGCCGCCTGCCACCAGCGCTGAGACTGCTTCGCATGGCTTTCCATAAAGCGCAGGATGCCCTGGTGCAATAGAAGGTGAATAACCAGTGCGGTGAGGAGAATCACCACCAGGATTATCACGGATCCAATAAGAGGGGTAATAGTCAAGCCAAAGGATTCTAGCCAAGTAAATAACTCTTCCCGCATTATGTCCTCGCAATTTTTTTAGCGTAAATAAAAGATGAAGTGGCGCCTATCTTAAACGCCGGAGCGCTGATTGCCAGTTTTGATTCCCGAGTGGTCGGCCCTTGAGGTGAGCCTGGGCGCGTAAAATCGCGCAGCAGGAGGGAGGTGAGGCAACGAGGGATTTATATGATAAATATTTTTTTGTGCCATCGATCACCGTATTTCCCTTGTTGATCCGCAATACTCAGTGCAGCCAGTTTAAGACCATCCCTCCCTTTAAAAACAGAATCGACAGACGGATACTCACATGAATACAGCGCAATACATGATCTTGGGGGTCATGGCGGCGAGTTTGGTGGCGTGCGGTGGCGGAATCGCCGAGTCTTCTTCCTCCAGTTCGTCCAGCAGCTCCAGCTCCTCTAGCAGTTCCAGCTCTTCCAGTTCGAGTAGTTCTTCCAGCTCCAGTTCCTCGGGCGGCAGCCCCGGTTATGTCGTGACCACCATTCAGGAAGCCACAACCGGTTTTTGTTACGCCGATTACAGCGCCGCATCCGGCGGTGTGGATACCGAGCATTCCGGCTTCACCGGCAGTGGTTATATTGACGTGCACAATGCTGCCAGTTCCAAAATCGAGTGGCAGATCGATGCGGTAGAAGCCAGTGTGTATGAGGTGACCATCCGTTACGCCAATGGCGCGACGGCCTCCCGCCCAGGCACCTTGATGGCCAATGACAACGCGGGGAACGCCGTTCAGTTCGCCTTCAATCCCACCGGCGCTTGGTCGAGCTGGGTGGAGGAAACGGTAGAAATGTCTTTGAACGCCGGTTCGAATCGCCTGGTGCTGTCGGGTATGGTGGCAGATGGGTTGGCGAATGTGGACTTTATCCGCTTTAAAGGGGCGCCGGTGAGTGGACAAACCTGTTCGGGATCCAGCTCGTCATCCTCATCTTCCAGCAGCTCCGCTAGTAGTTCCAGTTCTTCGAGTACGAGTGGCAATATGGGCGGCGGAAATATGCCGAGAATGAATGTTTCCCAATTTGTCGGCTACGGAAGTGAAGTGACCGGCGGACAGGGGGGCCAAGTCGTTTATGCGCGCACCGGCACGGAAATTAACCGCGCCATGTGTGAGCGCGCCTCCACCACCACGCCTTTGATCATTATGGTTAACGGCACCATCAATCACAGCAATACGACCAAGGTTAGCGGCAGCTGCGACACCGTGGCCGATGGCATTCAGTTTAAGAATGTCGCCAATATATCCTTGATCGGTGTGGACGCCAGTGCTGTGTTTGATCAGATCGGCATCAAAATAAATCGCTCGGAAAATATCATAGTGCGCAACGTCCACGTGAAAAACGTGAAGAAATCCGGCGCGCCCACCTCCAACGGTGGAGATGCTATCGCCATTGAAGGCGGGCCGCAGACGCGCATTTGGATCGATCACAACACCTTAGAGGCATCCGGTGGTGAGTCCGACGGTTACGATTCGCTGCTCGATATGAAAAACAGTACAACCTATGTAACCGTGTCCTACAACCACTTCAAAAACTCCAGTCGCGGGGGATTGATTGGTGCTAACGATAATCCAGATGGCAACGACTTTATCGTGTTCCACCACAACTATTACCAAAACATTGAGCAGCGCACGCCGCTGCTGCGCCGCGCGACCATTCACATGTTTAATAATTATTGGGAAAACCATAATTCGGTGAATCAAATTCACTACGTGAACGCGCGCGCTGAAGGTAAGGCCCTGGTGCAGAATAATTACTTCCGCAACGTGACTAACCCGATTATCGCGTCTACGGATTCGGATGTTCCCGGGTGCTGGAGCGCTAGCGGCAATCTGTGGGAGGGCGGCACTTATACGCGTACGCCCAGCAATGGCCGGGCACATCATGTCCCGACTAATTGGCAGGGCGGTGATTTAAACGGCACTGTGGCGGGTTGTAATGTCAGTGGCGCGAGCGGAGTGTTGCTGGATAACGCGGCGAACGTGCCCGCAATCGTCACCACTCACGCGGGTGTCGGCAAGCTGTAATCCGGTGATCTGCGGCAGATGGCCGGTTCTTTAATCCGATTTGGGCGGCTGGTTTCAGCCGCTTTTTATTTTGAGTCTTATATTCTCGTCGGTTTCGCTGAACGCAGCGGCGCGGCATAAAGTTTGACTACACTTACTGGGGCGTCCTACCCGAGGAGGACGAGGTCAATCTCACCGTAGAGCAGCGAGTTGCAAACAAGTCGCATGGCTGTTCAGCAGTTGGAGGAGGATATGGACACAGCGTTATCCTGGTCGGCGCGCAACACAGCGCCGCTCTGTTGCGCGCGCGTCTCGCGGCTTTTTGGGAGCTGGCACGCCCATGGCGAGGCGCAGGAGCAAGGTGATGGGTGAAGGTAATCGCGTCGCCGCGATCTTTATAGGGGTGCTGATCTGCCTTGCCTCAGTGCCGGCCAGTGCCGCGACCGTCTACAAATATAAAGATGACAAGGGGCGCTGGGTGATGACCGACAAACCGCCCGCCACCGGTGTGGTAGAGGTGGAGTCCCAGCGACTGCTGTATACCGAAAAGCACCAAAAGATTGCCGTGGTCAATCGCGGCAGCCGGCAGCGGCCGGTGCTCTACGTAGTGAATCAAACGGCGGGCCCCGCACAAGTCTGGTTGGAGTTTACCCGGCAGGAAAACCTGCGCTTTAGCAAATCGCCGCCATTCGAGTGGGTGGTGCCGGCCTTTGCGGAGCAGTTTGTCCTCCAGTTGGAACCTGCAGAGTCGCAGCGCGCCTGGGCGTACGAGTGGACCTACTTCTTTATTCCCGGTGCGCCGGTGAATCTTGCGGAGATCGGCCGCCCGGTATTGGGCCTACCATTTCGTGGCGGCCCTTTTTATATCAGTCAGGCCTTTATGGGAGAGGCTTCGCATAAGCAAAGCCCACAAGCCCACTATGCGGTGGATATTCCCATGCCAGACGGCACGCCCATAGTGGCGGCGAAGCCGGGCGTGGTTACGGAAGTCGAGCGGGACTTTAGCCGCTCTGGCTGGAGTGAGGAATACGCCGATGAGGCCAATTATGTGCGGGTGCTGCACGACGACGGCACTATGGCGGTCTATGCGCACTTGGCGCCGGATCAAGTCGATGTGGTGCTAGGCCAGAGCGTCCGCCAAGGGCAGCTCCTGGGCTATTCCGGCGGTACGGGCTTTTCGTCTGGGCCGCACTTACATTTTGTGTTGCAAGCTAACCGTGGACGCGAGTTAGTGTCTGTGCCGTTTCGCTTTCGCGGGTTTACCGGCGATCCAAGGGTGGGCGATCGACTGGAAAATCAACGCTGACCCGGATTAAGCCTGTAGCATCATTTGCGCTTGTATTGAATTTCAGTCTAGCCAAGGAAGGTAAATTGAGCGCCATAAAGTGAAGATATGAGCACAAAAAGGTTATATGGCACCCGACGGACGGTCGATGGAAAAAGAGGTAGATAACGCCTTTAATGCAGCGACATAGGATTCCCATGCGGGAAAAGTTGCTTTTCCCCCAGTCAGGCCATAGAATTGCGCGCCCCAAAACCGCCGGCGTCATAGCGACATCGGCATCTCCTTGTCTCACCCGTTAGGGGAGGCTATTAACCCGTAAGGAGCGACAATGCGTCATTACGAAATCGTGTTTCTGGTTCATCCAGATCAATCTGAGCAGGTGCCTGGCATGGTCGAGCGTTATACCTCGGCTGTCACTAGCACCGGCGGCAAAATCCACCGCCTGGAAGACTGGGGTCGCCGTCAACTGGCTTACCCAATCCTCAAGATTCACAAAGCTCACTACATTCTTATGAATATCGAGTGCACCGATGAAGCGCTCGAAGAGCTGACCACCAACTTCCGTTACAACGACGCAATTCTGCGTAACTTGGTGGTGCGTACCGACGAAGCCGTGACTGAAGAGTCCGCCATCATGAAAGCGGAGAAAGAAAACCGCGAACGCAAGCAGCGCGCTGAGCGCCGTCAAGAAGAGGCTGTCGCTCGCGCGGAAGCTGAAGAAGAGGACAGCGCAGAAGAAGACGCTGAATTAGAGAATGAGGAGGAATAATCCATGGCACGTTTTTTCCGTCGTCGCAAGTTCTGCCGCTTCTCCGCCGAAGGCGTTAAGCAAATCGACTACAAAGATCTTGAAACTTTGAAAGCTTACGTTTCCGAAACGGGCAAAATTGTCCCCAGCCGCATCACCGGAACTAAAGCCCGTTATCAGCGGCAGCTCTCTACCGCCATCAAGCGCGCGCGCTACTTGGCCCTGCTGCCTTACTCCGACAGCCATCAATAAGGGGTGCCCTATGGAAGTCATATTGCTTGAAAGAGTTGGCCGTTTAGGCACCGTAGGTGACCGCGTTAAAGTACGCTCCGGTTACGGTCGCAACTACTTGTTGCCGCAAGGCAAAGCGATCACCGCCACACCTGCTAACATCGCTGAATTCGAAGCGCGTCGTGCCGAGCTTGAAGCCGCTGCTGGTGAGCGCAAAAAGAACGCGGAAAGCCGCTCTGCCAAATTGGCCGAGATGGTGATCACCATCACCGCCAATGCTGGCGACGAAGGTAAGCTGTTCGGCTCCGTAGGTGCGCGTGACATCGCCGATGCCATCACCGCAGCTGGTGTTGAAGTATCGAAAGCGGAAGTCAAACTGCCCTCCGGCACACTGCGTGAAGTTGGCCAGTACGACATCGACCTGCAATTGCATGAGGATGTTGTCCAAACCGTTAAGGTCGCAATCGAAGCGCAGTAAGTTCTCGGGCGGCATGCCGCCGATAACTTAGTTAAGATAGGGCACGTTGGGGTTTTCCCCGAGTGCCCTTTTTTATTTTTAGTGCGACATACGTCATGAACCCTTTCGATTCGCAGGCCGACTTTTACTCTGACGCTCCGCCGCCCGTCGGCGACGAGCCCGTTCTGCCGCATTCGATAGAGGCGGAACAGTCCGTGCTCGGCGGTTTGATGCTCGATGCCTCCGGCTTCGATGCCGTGGCAGAGGTGGTGGGGCGCAGCGACTTTTACAAAGCGGCGCACCGGCAGATCTTCGGGGTGATGACGCAGCTGCTGGAGAGCGACCAGCCGATTGATGTCATCACCGTCGCCGAGGCGCTCAACCGCTTGGGAGAGCTTCCTGCGGTGGGCGGTTTGGCCTATCTTACCGAGCTGGCGAGCAGCGTTGCCGGCAGCGCGAATCTCGCGGCCTACGCACGGATTGTGCGGGAGCGCTCGACCCTGCGCCAGCTGATTGCCGCCGCCACCGAGATCACCAAAGCCAGCTACAACCCCGGGCCGCTCGGCGCCGATGATCTGCTGCAGTTGGCCGAAAAGAAAGTCATGGAGATTGCCGAGGAGCGCCCCAAGGAAGGCGGCTTCACCGATGTCAACAGCCTGCTCAAGGCGGCGGTTGAAAAAATCGATGCGCTGTTTCGCTCCGACAGTGATATCACCGGTATTTCCACCGGTCTTACCGAACTCAACGCCAAAACCTCCGGCTGGCAGCCGGGCGAATTGATCATTCTCGCCGCCCGTCCGTCGATGGGGAAAACCGCCTTGGCGTTGAATTTTGTCGAAGCGGCGCTGATGACCCAGGAAAAGCCGGTGTTGGTGTTCAGCCTGGAGATGCCGGCGGACGCCCTGGTGATGAGGATGCTGTCGTCGGTTGGGCGTATCGACCAAGGCAATATCCGCACCGGCCGCCTTACCGAAGACGATTGGCCCAAGCTGGAAGCCGCCGCACGCAAGCTCAAGGACAAGCTGTTATTTATCGACGACACAGCCGGCCTGACTCCAAATGAAGTCCGTGCCCGAACCCGTAAGGTCGCGCGCGAGCATGGCAACCCCAGCCTTATCATGATCGACTATTTGCAATTGATGCATGTGGCGGGCGCGACCGAAGGGCGAACCCAGGAGGTCTCGGAAATCTCCCGTTCGATGAAAGCGTTGGCAAAAGAATATGAATGCCCGGTGATCTGCCTGTCTCAGTTGAACCGCGGTGTGGAGTCCAGGCCCAACAAGCGCCCGATGAACTCAGATCTGCGGGAGTCTGGTGCCATCGAGCAGGATGCCGACGTAATTCTGTTTATTTACCGCGATGAGTACTACAACGAGGAAAGCCCCGACAAAGGCGTTGCCGAATTGATTATCGGCAAACAGCGCAACGGCGAAATCGGCACCTGCCGCGCAGCCTTCGTGGGCAAATTCACGCGCTTTGAAAATCTCGCGGCGGAATATTTTCAGCAAAACCCCTATGAATAATCCACTGGAACGCGTCTGGTGCATTCGCAAGTGTGACGCCTTACGGAGATCTGTTTGAGAAGCTTTGTGGTGCGAATGTACTCTACAGATTTCGCTTATCGAATTTTCGGATTTTGCCCTTAATTCATCCCCCTTCCCTTGTTCGCCGGGGGCATAGCTTTTATGATGCCCGCGGCTTGCCCTTTAGACCCTCGGTGACCCTTCATGCAGATCTTTCACCATATTCAGACGCTGCGTCAGACATTGGCAAATGAGCGCCTTCAAGGTAAGCGAATAGGCTTTGTCCCCACCATGGGCAATTTGCACGATGCCCATCTGGCGCTGGTCAAACAGGCCCGCGAGCAGTCTGACGTAGTAGTGGCGAGCATCTTCGTGAACCGCCTGCAATTTGGCCTGAATGAAGACTGGGATAAGTATCCTCGCACGCTGGATGCGGATACCGAAAAGCTGCGCAACGCGGCTTGTGACTATCTCTTCTACCCAGGAGAGCAAGAGATCTATCCCAACGGTATGGATACCCAAACGCGGGTAATTGTGCCCACCATGGCCAATATTCTCTGCGGAGCTAGCCGGCCTGGCCACTTCGAAGGTGTAACCACGGTGGTCAGCAAGCTTTTCAATATAGTGCAGCCCGACGTAGCAGTATTCGGCCTAAAGGATTACCAGCAGCTCGCCATCATTCGCCGCATGGTGCAGGACTTATGCATGCCGGTGGAGATTCTCGAAGGTCAGATCGTGCGCGAGAGTGATGGCCTTGCCATGAGTTCTCGCAATGGCTATTTATCGGCCGATGAACGGCCGCGAGTTAATTGTCTGTATCGCAGTCTCAAGCAGATTGCCGAGCGGATTCAGGCAGGTGAACGCAATTTTGCCGAACTGGAGCTTGACGCTAAACAGCAGATTGAAGCAGCCGGCTTTCGCGTCGATTATGTGACCATCTGCAACAGCGCGACGCTCGAGCCAGCCGCCCACGATGATCGGCAGATTACCGTTCTGGGGGCTATGTTTACGCAGGCAGCGCGGCTGATCGATAACGTGTCGCTGTCTCTTGACGGCAGTTGCTAGGGCGGGATCAGCATGCAGATGGAAGTTGCGTTAGAATGCGCGCGCCTACATCAGCAATGATGGTATTTTGATCAATGCCGGGTTCCGGATCATAGAGGTAAACCATGCAAATCACTCTTTTAAAAGGCAAGCTGCACATGGCGCGCGTCACTCAGGCCGAGCTGTGGTACGACGGCTCCTGTGCCATAGATGCGGACTTGGTTAAGCTCGCGGGACTTCGTGAGTTTGAGCGGATCGACATCTACAACGTCGACAATGGCGAGCGCTTTACCACCTATGTCATTCTTGCCAATGCCGGATCCGGTACTATCTCCATGAACGGCGCGGCCGCCCGTAGAGTGCAGGTGGGTGACCGAGTCATTATCGCCGCCTACGCTCAGGTCGATGCAGCCGAAGCGGAGAATTTCAAACCCAAGCTGGTCTATTTAGGAGAGCGCAACAAAGTCGAGCGCACGTCCAATACGATCCCTGTCCAGGTGGCTTAAGTCGCAGCGCCCGGGGATGCCCGGGCAACGATCTTTGCCCGCTCCGCGCGCCCCTTTGTTTTCCGCTAAGATGATGAAGTTCGACGACTTCTTCCAAAAACATCAATAAGGGGAGCACCATGTCTGAGCGACATATTTATCCTGTTAACAGCAAGTGGGCGGCAGCCAGTCATATCAACGCTCAGCAGTATCGAGATCTCTATCAGGAATCCATCGCTCAGCCAGACAAATTCTGGGCGCGCAGCGCCGAGGAGTTTCTCTCCTGGGATGCGCCCTGGAGTCAGGTTCGCGAATTTGATTTTGAGCGGGGCACCGCGACCTGGTTTCGCGATGGCAAGCTCAATGTCAGCGTGAATTGTATCGATCGCCATTTGGCCAACCGAGCCGATCAGGTCGCGTTGATCTGGGAGGGTGATGACCCAGCTGATGGCGCTTCCATTACCTACCGCGAGCTGCACCTTCAGGTCTGCCGCTTGGCCAACGTGCTCAAAGCGCGGGGAGTCAAAAAGGGCGACCGAGTGTGCATCTATATGCCGATGATCCCGGAGACGGCCTATGCCATGTTGGCCTGTGCTCGCGTTGGTGCTATTCACTCAGTGGTGTTCGGCGGCTTTTCTCCCGAATCTCTCAAGGATCGAATTCTCGACTCCGATTGCCAAGTCTTAATTACCGCCGACGAGGGGCTGCGCGGCGGCAAAACCGTGCCCTTGAAAGTAAATGCGGACACGGCGCTAGCGCAATGTCCCGGCGTGCATTCGGTGATTGTCGTGCGCCGAACCGGCGGGGATATTTCGTGGAACGACAAGCGCGATATTTGGTACCACACCGCAATAGCAGAGGTGGCTGACGACTGTCCGCCAGAGTCGATGGATGCCGAAGACCCTTTGTTTATCTTGTATACCTCCGGCTCCACCGGTAGGCCCAAAGGTGTTTTGCACACCACTGGGGGCTATTTACTGCAAGCCGCCATGACTCACAAATATGTGTTTGATTACCAGGAGGGCGAGGTCTATTGGTGTACCGCCGATGTGGGCTGGGTGACCGGTCACAGTTATATCGTCTACGGCCCTTTGTGTAATGGCGCGACGTCGTTGATTTTCGAAGGTGTGCCGACCTATCCCGACGCCAGCCGCTTTTGGCAGGTCATCGACAAACATCAGGTCAATATCTTCTACACCGCGCCTACGGCGATTCGTGCGCTTATGGGGCAGGGCGATGAGTTTGTGCAAAATACCGTGCGCAGCTCTTTGCGTCTGTTGGGCAGTGTGGGGGAGCCGATCAATCCCGAGGCTTGGGAGTGGTTTCACCGGGTTATTGGTGAGGCCCGGTGCCCGATAGTCGACACTTGGTGGCAGACGGAAACCGGGGCGCACATGATCGCTCCTCTGCCGGGAGCAGTGGACCTGAAACCGGGTTCGGCGACCTTGCCATTTTTTGGTATCGAGCCGGTGTTGCTGGATAATGATGGGAATGTGGTCGAGGGCGCCGGCGAGGGCAATCTGGCAATTAGAGCGTCTTGGCCGAGCCAACTGCGCACGATTTACGGCGATCACGAACGCATGGTGCAGACCTACTTCTCCACCTATCCCGGTTACTACTTCACCGGTGACGGCGCCCGCCGCGACGAAGATGGGTACTACTGGATTACCGGTCGCGTGGACGACGTGCTAAATGTCAGTGGCCACCGCATGGGTACCGCTGAAGTGGAGAGCGCATTAGTCTTACATCCAGCGGTAGCGGAAGCAGCGGTGGTTGGCTTTCCCCACGATGTAAAAGGCCAGGGCATTTATGCCTACGTCACCTTGATGCATCGCGTACAACCCAGCGATGAGTTGCAGCAAGAATTGCTGGCGCTGTGTGTCGAAGAAATCGGCGCAATTGCCAAGCCCGATGTTATCCAGTGGGCCCCCAGCTTGCCGAAAACGCGCTCCGGCAAAATTATGCGGCGGGTGCTGCGAAAAATAGCCGCTGGAGAGGTCGATACGCTTGGAGACATCTCCACCCTGGCGGACCCCTCCGTGGTGACCAATCTTATCGACGGGCGACGATCTCTATAGGTGTAATGCCGCCTTTACAATCCGGGGCTTATTCAGTTAGGGTGCCGGCTTTATTGATTAGATCCCGGGCCGTAGAGTGTTTGGGTAGGAGACAATGATGAAAGTAGCAAACGATTGTGTGGTTTCCATCCACTACACGCTCACCGACGACGACGGCAATGTGATTGATTCCTCCCGGGAAAGTCAGCCGCTCAACTACCTCCACGGTGCCGGTAATATCATTCCGGGGCTCGAGCGCGAGCTGTTGGGCTGTGATGTAGGCACCCAGAAAGTTGTCCAGGTTCAGCCTGAAGATGGTTACGGCGAAATCGATGCTGGCTTGATCCAGACTTTGCCCCGCGAAGCCTTTTCCGGTGTTGAGCAGATCGAAGTGGGTATGGAGTTTCACGCTCGCGGCCCGCAAGGACAGGTACAGGTAGTTGTGGTCAAAGATGTCGCAGATGACGGAATCACTATCGACGCGAATCACGCTCTCGCAGGTAAAGTGTTAAATTTCGATGTCACGGTTGAAGGTGTACGGGCCGCTACCGCGGAAGAAATCGATCATGGTCACGTTCACTGATCCATCGCGAGCTGCCGGCGAAAAAACGCGAGCCTCGGCTCGCGTTTTTTATTTGGGGGTTTGATATGTTGTGCGCGTATATAGCGCCGTCGCTGCTAAACTGCTTATAAAAGCGTGTTGATATAACTGCAGCATATCTCGCTGCTAAGGAAACTTTGTGGACAAAATCAAACTGGCCAGAATCATGCCAGAACATAGTTTGAATGTGCTTTCTCAGCTGGAAGTCTCCCGTTTGGCCAGTGTACACGACGCCGAGCTGTACGATAATTTCCGGCGCTGTGCGCTCGCGGTGCTCAACACCGGTCAGCAGACCGACAACACCAGTGAAATTATGGAAACCTATAAAGATTTCGCGGTGGGAGTTATCGCCCAGGAGCGGGGCATTAAGTTGGAAATTCACAATGCACCGGCCAGCGCGTTTGTCGACGGTGAAATGATCAAAGGGATCAAGGAGCACTTGTTTGCGGTGCTGCGGGATCTGGTTTATATCGACAACGAACTCAAAGAGAACCGAGATATCGACTTTAATACCTCGTCGGGAATCACCAACGGGGTATTTCATATTGTGCGCAACGCCGGCGTTCTCAAGCACAATAATGAGGCCAATCTAATCGTCTGTTGGGGCGGCCACAGTATTGGCGAAATCGAATACCAGTACACCAAAAAAGTTGGCTATGAACTTGGTTTGCGAGGTCTGGATATTTGCACTGGCTGCGGGCCTGGCGCAATGAAGGGGCCGATGAAGGGCGCCACCATCGCCCACGCGAAGCAGCGGCGCGCTGGCCGTTATCTGGGAATTACGGAGCCGGGTATTATCGCCGCCGAATCTCCCAACCCGATCGTCAATCAGCTGGTCATCATGCCGGATATCGAAAAGCGTCTGGAGGCTTTTGTGCGCACCGGACACGGCGTGGTGGTGTTTCCCGGCGGCGCGGGCACAGCGGAGGAAATTCTGTACATTCTCGGTATTTTGTTAAATCCCAAAAATGCGAAAATGCCGTTCCCCTTAGTGTTTACTGGCCCCAAAACGTCCGAGGCCTACTTCGAGCAAATTCATGAATTTATCGGCGCGACCTTAGGGCCGAAAGCTCAATCGCTGTACCAAATTATCGTCGACGATCCCCCGGCCGTCGCCCGTTATATGAAGGCGAGAATGCCAGAAGTACAGGCGTTCCGCCGCGAATCTCAGGACGCTTATTATTTTAATTGGGTGCTCGATGTCGCCAAGGATTTACAGCGTCCATTTCGGCCTACCCACGAGAATATGCGGCAACTGCCACTGCATCGCGACCAAGATCCCCATGAGTTGGCGGCCAATCTGCGCAAGGCTTTTTCCGGGATTGTTGATGGCAACGTAAAAGAGCATGGAATTCGTGCCGTCGCCGAGCACGGCCCATACGAAATTCGGGGCGAAAAAGACGTGATTGGGCCCCTGGATGCTCTGTTGCGATCTTTTGTTGCACAAAAACGTATGAAGATACCGACGCAGGAATATGTTCCCTGTTACCGAATTGTCGGTTGATCGCTCAACCGGCTGATATTGAGGGTTTCCGGAGAATTGGTTATGCCGGATGAAGATCAATTCCGCGCAATGTTGGGTGACGATGTCACCCCAATCAAAATTGAAAAGCGGGTGGTGATTGATAAACGCCACACTGATGACAAAACACTCGCGCGCCGTCGTGACTGTGCGCAGAGCGTGATTGAGCAAATGGATGATCCGCTCGCGGGTGAGCCAGTGGAAATGGTGGAGCCCTTGGCGGAGCTGAGTTTTCGCAGAACGGGTGTTCAGCACGGTGTGTTTCGCAATTTGCGTTTGGGTAAATACGCGCTGGACGCCCGCCTGGATCTGCACAAAATGACCGTGGATCGCGCTCGTCAGGAGGTCTATCAATTTATCAAGGACTGCATGCAAAATGACGTTCGCACCGCTTTGATTACTCACGGCAAAGGTGAAACAAGACAGCAGCCTGCCCTGTTAAAAAGTTGCGTGGCATTTTGGCTGCCGCAGATCGAGGACGTGCTGGCTTTTCACTCGGCACAAAGACCTCATGGTGGTGCCGGTGCAACCTATGTATTGTTGCGCAAAAGTGAGCGAAAAAAGCAGGAGACCCGGAACAAGATTAAGGGCGATACAAAGCTTTTGTAAGCGCGCGTCGTATCAGCGCGCGAAGCTTTTTAGCAAACGCAAATCCTCTGCTAAGAGTTCGTCCAGCTTTTGCGTTATGGCGCTATTGCCGGCGCGGGGATAGTGCTCGAGAGCAGCGTGATAACGGGGAAGCTCATAGAGAAAGGCAGCGATCTGGGTCCGATCCGGTGTTTGGCACTGAGCTCCGTAACCCTGTTGCTCCAACATAAATGCATTGAGGTGTTGCTCGAATTGCCCTTGCATCGGAAATGCGAGATAAGGCTTGCCAAGATGCAGTGCTTCGCTGATGAGGGTAAATCCTGCGGTGGCCATCACCGCTTTGCATTCGGCCAAATCAGTTAAAAAGCCTTCCTTACTAAATGGGCGGAAATGCAAATTTCCGGAAGTTTCATTTTTATCGTAGCCATACACCACAAATGTTTCCCGCGAGAATGTCTTTAGGGTTTCGAGCAGCGAGGCAAATCCCGAGGTTGCGTAAACCAGAATTCGGTCGGATTCACCGGCGGGCTGATCGAGCACTGATTGGCGCAGAATGGGCGGGAATAAAAAACTACGGTTGTTCTTGAGTGGGCTGTGATGGAACGTGGTAATCAGGGATACCCACGGAGATGGAACCATCGCGCGGATAACGGTTTCGGTGAGCAGCGCCTCCTGGCGCAGAGAGGGCGGTACCGGGTACTGCATGTATCTCATGCGGTGCTGATTGTCGATGGTAATCAACGGCAAACCGTAATGCCCGGCCAAGTAAGCGGTCGATGGTTCAAAGTCAGTGATCACCAAATCCGGCTCGAACGCCTCAAAAGTCTGCTTAAGACGTTTTAGCGAGCGAGTACCGGACGGAATTTTTGCCAGGTTAGCGGTGATTGTTTTGAGCTTGGAGACTTGGTTGTCTTCGCTGACAATGGTCAGGCCTGCAATCTCCAGAACGTCGAAATGATCGCGTAAATTGCGGTAGCCCCGGTCGTAGCTGGCAATTTTGATTTCGTGTCCTTGGTTGCGAAGATGGGTTGCAATAAAACTGGCACGTGAGGAATGTCCCGAACCTTCGCCGGAAACACCGTAGAGAATTTTGCTCATAAATGTGAAATCCGTTGTGTCGTGGAGTGTCCTTGTTGGCGCCTCTAGGATTTCAGTTCCACTCGTCATAGTCAATTCATCATGTCAAAACAGGTTTTTACGTTTTCTGCCATAGGCCAGGTGCGCTCTTGCTTTAAAGAGAAATTCGGCATCCCTCGGCAGCCGGGATTAGCGCCGAGTGCGCGAGCCGAAATTTTAATTTATCCGCAATATGCGCGACCCGAGGCCTTCGCTGGTTTGACGCAGTGCAGTCATATCTGGTTGCAATTTGTCTTTCATGCAACGGCGGTAAAATGGCGTCCCAAAGTACGCCCGCCGCGACTGGGCGGCAATAAAACGCTTGGGGTTTTTGCGTCGCGCGCGCCCGCTCGGCCGAATCCGATCGGCCTGTCGGTGGTCTCTTTTTTGGGGTTTCGCCAGGACGAAGAGGGCTTTTTTCTTAAGGTCGCCGGGACGGATTTACTCGACCAAACCCCCATCCTTGATATCAAGCCCTATGTACCATACGTGGATGCAGTGCCGGATGCGGTAAACGACATAGCACCTGCGCCGCCACCTTTTTATCCAGTGCATTTTCCTGCCGAAGTGTCAGCCTTTTGCGCAGCTTATGACCTTGCAAGAGGTGAGCAGGCCGGCTCATTAGCAATCCTGGTGGAGGAGGTTTTGCGCCAGGATCCGCGACCGCAGTATCAAGCTTTAGATGAAGATCGCGTATACGGCATGCGGCTGTTTGATCTCAATATTCGTTGGCGCTATTTAAACGGCGGACAAGAGCAGGGGCAGGTTATGCATATTGAGGTCGTATCGGTTACGCCAATCGGCGGCCTCTAGTGCCAATGACAGCTTTTGTAATATTTATTTAACAGTTTAATTTTAAATTTAAAAAAAATTTCTTACTGCTATAAGTAATAGAACAGTGATTTGCGAGCTGTTTTAAGAGCTTTTTTGTGAGTAAAGCAGCCAAATCAAGAGGTTGGATGATAGTGGTTGAATATCAAAATTTTTTGACCTTGTCGGCATTTTTGACAACCCATCAGGCGTGGTCGAATATTACATAAGCTGATGTTGTGAGGAGGTGTAGCGCCGTGTTGAATATGCCCACAGGTGTGAAAGTAGTGGAAGCTATAGATGATGCCGCTTATCAAAAGTTGGATAAACGCGGTAGCCAGGAGCCGGTCCCGCGTGATCTGGAGCACTATTTGACGCCGCTGCAGCGTCAAAGCCTAGAACATTTGCACGACTTTGGCTGGCAACTGGCGTTTGTCCGCCGCCCGCTCTTTGAGCTGCCTATCGTTGTGCTACTGAGCCCCGAGGGTAAGCAGTACGCGACGCTTGAGGAGGAGGGCTCGCTCAACCTTGAGCCAGAGCACTGCTGGCGTCCTTTGCCATAGTTGGAGCTGTGGATCGCGGGAAGAAGTGTTAACGCCATCCTTACTCTTGTGGATTTTATCCGTACAATCGTCAGCTTCACCAAGTGAGTAACGGTTGTGAGAGTGCTAGGTGTTTCCCTCAGACGCAAAAGACGGGTTGCGGTACGGCCCGCAGCTCTGCGAGCGTGTTCGCTGCTGTTAATGCTGTTTTTTTGGCCGGCTTTTGCGGCGGCAAAGAAAACTGCCTGGGCTGAGTACACCTCGGATAATTTTGTGGTCTATTCGGATCGCAAACCGGCAGAAGCTAAGGCGCTGTTGGTCGACTTTGAGCGCTTCCGCAGTGTGGTTCTGATGGTGACCGCTTTGCCTTCCTCGGCGGCCGAAAACACGCGAACCCAAATTTTCTTATTTAATCGTAAACGCGATTACCGCGACTTTCAGCCAGACCCCAAAGTGGCGGGATACTTCCGCGACACCTGGCAGGGACCAAGAATGGTGGTTGGCGCGGAGGCCGATTTAGCCGACGCCAGTCTCGTCCTGTTTCACGAATATGTTCACCACGTAATGCGGGCGCACAGCCAATTGCGCTATCCGCTTTGGTATGAAGAAGGTTTTGCGGACTTGCTCGCCGCCTCTCAACTCGACGCTAACCAAGTGCTTATCGGCCTGGTTCACCCGTGGCGCCGTGACGACATAGACCGGCAGGGTTTGATGCCTGTGCTGGATCTCTTTTCACCAGCCGACACCGATGACGCCCGTTATTGGAGCCGCTACTACGCCTCCGCCTGGCTGTTTATGCATTATTTGCAACTGGGACATATGACCTCGGCCCCTGATCATCGCCCGGGCATGACGTCGCTATTGCTGGCGGCAAATTATGAGGCGGACCCGCGACACTTTTTTCACAAGCACTTCGGTATTACACCCGCGCAGATGGACGCGCAGCTGAAAGCTTACGCGGGCAGGCGGACCTGGTCGGGCTATCGCACCGAGATAAAACCTTATCGAGGAGCGCTGAGCCAAAGGCGCTTGTCGACGAACGAGGCGGCCTATTTATTGGCGGACCTCGCCTATCGCTCGGGCCAACAGAAGACAGCGTTGGAGTGGTTGAAGCGGATAGATGCGAAGCAGAGCTCGGTGGCGCGCGCGCTCTCGCTGCGAGCCGTTATCGAGCAACACCAAGGGCGCGGGGATTTGGCGTCCCACGTTATGGGATTGGCGCTGCGAGAGGGCGGCGGCGACGCTTATGTGCTGACGAATGCAGCGCATCTATACTGGGATAAAGCACAGAGTGCGAGCAGCGCCGAAGAATCGTGGAAACGCGCGGTGGAGTATGGTGAGAAAGCGTTAACGATTGACGGCGGTGCCTTGGAAGCGGGGTATTTTCTTGCGCTTTCATACAAGGCCGAGAAGGCGACGGATAAAGCGGTAGCGTTACTGAGTGATCTTTATCGAAAATACCCCACCGATGTGCGTTTAAATATGGAGCTCGGCCGATTATTGGCGTCAACTGCACAATCGTCTCGAGCGGTGCCTTATCTGCAACGGGTGATTGCCTGGGATCACGGTCATACCCGGCGCCAGCAAGCCAAGGAAATTCTCGAGGGCCTGGGGCATGCGCCTGTACCCACGACGGTGACTGAGGATCATGAGCAGTCTTTGCCTATCCAGCTCAAATCCCAGTCAACACATTAGTCGGCGTTCTCTAAAAATGTCACTTTGCCGGCCGTTTGGTCCAGCAGTAGCGCTTTCAGAGAGTTGATTTGGCTGGCCGGGCAGTCGCAGGTCAAAATTGCGTTGACATCGCTGTAGCGAACCTCGGTGACGAGAACGTCCTGCTGCTGCAACAGGTTGCGCGCTCGCTGCTCCAGGGAAAATCCAACTTCGATAGTCAGTTGTTGCCGGGGGACCACCAATTTGAGTTCGGCCACATCCAGCGCCCCCGAAATCGCCTGCCCATAGGCTCGGGTCAAACCTCCGGCCCCCAGCTTAATGCCGCCAAAATATCGCACCACCATCGCAAATACATCGCCCACTTTGCGCTGCATCAGTACATTCAGCATGGGCTTTCCGGCGGTGCCGCCGGGCTCGCCATCATCATTGAAACCCGCCGTTAAAGCTTGCGCTGGATCTCCTAGCAGATAGGCCCAGCAGTGATGTCGCGCATCGGGGTACTGGGACTTAATCTCCTGAAAAAACGCAAAACCCTGATCTTTGCTGGTGATCGGCCAGATAAATGCGAGAAAACGGCTGCGTTTTTCCTCATAACAGAACTGCGTTGGTCGGGATAAGGTTTGATAGGCATGGGTCATGGAATGGCAAGCCTTTAGCGTTTTTAATACAGTTTAGAGCTTTAATGCTGTGCAGAAAGCTTTAAAGAATTCTTACGTTTAATCGCTCAGCAGTCTTTGCCTCAAGCTCTCAATAGAGTAGCGCGTCTCTGTGCGAGTAGGTTTTTGCTTCGGCATAACCTTCGATGTGCAAAAAAATAAACGTTTAAATCTCAAAAAGGCGTTAACTTTTTCTAATACAGCTTAATTGTGTCGCGTGTTAAGCAGCGTGTATATTGTGCTGCGGCCGGTTGTTGCCCCGTTTTATTGGTATGGACTAGCAGTACCATGTCGGCCGAGCCACAGGCCGCCTTAGTTACGGCGGGCACTTAATTAAAAACCCGTAGGAGAAAAACATGAAAAAGCGTTATATACGTTGGGCAATGGTATGTGGTATGGGTGTACTGCTCTCCGGTTGTGCTCACACTTCTCACCAAAAACCTCGTCCCGAGGAGCAAAAATCTACCCAGGGTGTTGTCATGGAAGTCGACGAGCAGAGCCGCATAACCCTGAAGAGTAATCAGGACAGGCGCTATGTTGAGTGTGGAGAAGGTACGCGCGTGAAATGTCTGCCATTTTCAAAAGACTCCGAAAGACGCGTGATTGGGAAGGTTACTGAAATAAAAGCGGATCGCCAGAAGTCTACTGCGCAATCCTATGGTGACCCCCAGTGTGAATATGTAATCGAGATCGACGTCGACGGTCGGATTGTATATTTCATCATAGACATATGTGCACATGGCTTGAAGTAATTCCCGGTGCGGCGCTCTTGCTGTGAATCTTCCCTTCTAGAAGCTGTAGGTAACATTGAGTACAGCACTTCTTTCTGCAGGCCAGATAAGCTGTGAGGGCGCTATCGATTCGGATTGCTGCGTCAAATTCGCATGGTGAAAATTTTCGTTGAGGTTGAATAGGTTATAAATTCCCGCGTGCATTTTGAATGTTGGATTGCGCCAAGAAAGTTCAGCTGCAATATTGGCGATGAGCCCCTGATCACTAGAGCCAATGGGCTGTGGATCAGCGGGATCTTGAGTGAGTTTTCGTTGTTGCAGGTGGATGATTTCAGTGAGGAAGCTGGCATTTTTCCAAAAATGGAATTTAAATTTCGCGGCATTAATATAGTTGGTCACGGAGACGACTCGATTGGAGATCACCGCAGGCTTCAGTTCGCTGTCATATATGGCCGATGAGGCTGCCAAGGTAACCCGGGGGCTAATTTGATGCTCTATATTGATGCCAAAGCTCTGCGTCTGTGTTTTGTTCTCGCCTAAGGCTTTTTCGGTTCCGCGATTGATCTGTGCATTTTCGCTAACACGGCTGTCCTGAAAATTGATCGACACAGTATTTCCCTGATTCTGCACTATGTACAGCTTCACCGCTGTCGATACTTGTTCTGCAAAATTGGTTAAATCTTCTGTCGTGTTGATATAAAAAGGCTCAGTCATGCCCCATGAGGGGTGACTCGGGAGTCGGCTGGCAGTAAGTCTCCAATGAGCGATATTGAGCTTGATTGGGCTCTCGGGAAAGAGCAGGGCGCCAAGTTTGTAGTCGAGGTTATTGCTGGAATAATCCAGCTCAGGGAATTTGACGTTTATATCGGTATAGCCAATGCTGGCTGTTCCACGGAAGGTACTATTGGCCGGGCTAGATACGCTCGTATACAGGGTGCGATATTCCGCGCGCTCCCACTCAGGTGTGATTTGCTCAATAGCGGGCTGGCCGGGAATGATGACGCGAATAATGTGCTCACCGGCCAGATCATAATTCTGTACATAGCCGCCGACCTGGAACGCGTAGGCGTTGATTTTACCGAGGTATACCGCTTCAAATTGACGGCTTTTGGACGCGAGCTCGGAAATGACGGAACGAAGTGGCGGGAATTCGGTGTTCCTATGGTCGGATTTAATTTCACTGGCGGTGAAAATCGCCAGAGAGTCGCTAGATATGCGGTGCGATAGACCAATGAGATGGCGGTCGGAGGATTTCTCCTTTCGCTGAGTATCTTTAAATAGTGGCGATTCGGGATGATTGGCCAGATCGCCAGTGGATTCATCACTGGTTAACAGCTGGACAAAAAGCTTTGTGCGGTCGGAGGCTTGGTAGTGGATATTGGCTTCGTTGATGCGAATGTCCAAGTCGTTGTTGTTCCGGTAGCCGTCCGTTTGGTAATCGTATTGTCCTGCGCTTACCGATAGGTTCTGTCCCGTCGCCTGAAGAAGCCATTCATATCCTGTTGAGCTTTGCGAGCCAAAGGTCCCACTAATAGCACCACTGAGTCCTCGTTGAGCGAATAAATACGCGTGCTCTTGGGCACCGGGCTTGCCTGGTGAAGCCCATGGGTACACTTGCAAACCCACTTCTCCAGCCCCCACTGGCAACTCTTTGGCACCTATGGGTGAGAGTAAACGTGTTTTTAGCACTTCTTTCGCGCGTAAAATTTGCGCTTTTGGCTCATCGCTATAAGCGGTGACTAGGGCCTGGTGCCCGGCAAAATCCCCTGGGTTATTGAATACCGATAATGCGGCGGTATTGATTGCGGTTTCGGTAAATCCGAGGGCCTTATAAATACCGGCTAAGTTGGCACTGCGAGCCGTGGCATCGCTATCGAGCAGTAATTGCGAGCGATAAACCGCGCGATTGTCGTTTTTTTCTATCGCCGTGGTAATTAGTTGCAAGGCCTCTCCAGATTTATTTTCCCTATGTTTCAGGTGTGCTTGATAAAACCAGGGAGTAGGGTCATTGAGATCCATGCGCTTCGCCAGCTGATACTGGGTATGCGCCCAATCATGCTCACCTTGCGCGACATAGGTTTTGCCTAAATAACTGCGCAACAAACTGCTACTGGGGTCCAGCAAAACGGCCATTTCCATTTGCGCTCGACCTTCGGTAATTTTGCCTTTTTGAACCAATGCCAGCGCTAATCCCAGTCGTGCCAGTGGGTCACTATCGTTGTTGGCGATGGCGGTGTGGAAGTAGTTTTGAGCTTCTTTATTGGCAAAGCGATTGAGGGCAATAAAACCGGCCAAGGTGTTCAGGCGGCTGTGGTGCGGCGTCTTTTTAAGCGCGTGGTCAATTAAGGTGCGAGCAGCGCGAGGGTTGTCGGCACTGAGTTCCAGCTCGGCGGTGCGCGCGAGGATAAAAAGATTATCGGGAGCGAGGGTGAGGGCGCGGCGATTTATCTGCAGAGCCTCTTCGATTTTGCCCTGACTTTGCAGCGTATAGGCATGGGCCAATAAGACGCTGATATTGTCGGTATTGGTCTGCAGCAGCGCGGTTGTCTGAGTATGTGCGCTTTGCGCGTCGCCGTCGTTGAGCGCCTTTAAGGCCCGCAGTGCAAGGGCATCGGCGGATTGCGGCTGTTGCTGGAGGGTGAGGTCGAGCAGTCGGTCGGCTTCTGCCGGTCGCCCCGACACCAGTGCCAAGGAAGCGGCCAGCAGGGCATTTTCGGCTGTCATATCTTGCTGGCTTAAGTGCTCAAGCGCGTCACCGTAGCGCTCCTGTTCCATTAAGTGGGCGACCTCAGCCACCGCTGAGCTTTGAATAATCAGCGGTGGATAATAGAGAATCCAGTCGGCTGCATCGCGTAAGCGAATGGCGTGCGCGGAGTTCGGTGCGCTAGCGGCAGTGGCAGACGTTGCTGTGCCTTCGCCAAGTCGCACTTCGCCGTAGTCGTTAAATACCCGGACATCACCTTCAAAAACTACAACGCGATTGCGCTCGCCGTCTGCCGTCACGACAAATTCAGTACCGTCGATGGCGGCATTGAGATAGGCCGCTTTAACGGTAAGTTGCTTAGGGGTGCGGGAGAGAAAATGGCCGGCGCCGCGCAGCAGTCCGATCCAGAACCCTTTGTCTTCCTGTAACAGCGTGACCACGGAGTTTTCCTGGAGGCGCACGAGGGTGTTGTTGGCTAGGCGCAGAGCGGCGCGTTGTTCCAGGACGCGAATTTGATCGCCATAGCAAAAAACATCGCCGCGGACCGCCGTTTGCCATTGGGATTCCGCAGAGGTCCACTCCACCTTGCCTTCTACGCTTTCCAAAATGGCGGCTTGTTGATCACAGCGCGCCTCTGCCCAGACGGCAGGACACATAATAGCCGCGAGGATAAAAAAGAATCGCTTTGCGAGCATGAGGCCACTTAACATGGCTTGCGACGGGTGATATTTGGGGTAATTAAACACTGTTCTATCCATGGGCTCTCCCGCTTGGCGGAGATTATTCATCGGGTTTTAATTCTCGACGGCAGAGGTCGGCAAAGTAGTGGCTTGGGCCGTCGGTGTATTGTGTGGCAAGTCTGGAAAACTCTGTCAGAGCTGTGCGGAATTGCTGCTGCGTGAAGTATTCATACGCGCGTTTGTATTCTTGTAAGAGTTCTTCTGGGGCACCAGAGGCATCTGTGTAAAGGGCAACGGGTACTGCCTTATTGCGCAACGCAATATTACCCAAAAATCGCAATTTGATCGACGTTAACTGCAGAAGATGTTCGGCAACGGGTGCGGAATAGAGAACGCAGGTGCCCAACTGACGATTAAAGTGTTCAATACGGGCTGCGGTGTTAATCATGTCGCCGACCGGCGAATACTCAAAGTGGCCGGTGTGGCCGAGATTACCGAGGGAAAATTGCCCGCCGTGAAGACCAAAGCAGGTTGGCAGTTTTTCGTACAGTTCCGCGTCCTGCGCTAGGCGCTCTTGGATAGTGTGGACAGTTTGCACGGCAGATTGGCAGATGGCCGGCGTAATTTCGGCGGACGTCCAAAGCGCAAGCATGCCGTCGCCGACGAGGTTGCCGATAAAACCGCCTTGCTCTTTCACGGCTTTAATCAGCACCGCATAGTAGCGGTTCATCAGGCTGTGCAACTCGCTCGGAGGCAGGCTTTCCGCTAGGCGGGTGTAGCCCTGAATGTCGGTTAACAAGCACACGCCTTGAACCAGCTGGCGCTGTTGCTCCAGCTTATTGAAATTGCGGCTGAGCTTTTGTGCGGCATCCGTCGGCAAATACTGGGTAAGGGTATAGCGGATTTCCTGCTCGCGCCGCCTTTGCTGCAGGTGATGCCACGCCCACATGGCCAGATTGCCCAGGACAACGGCCAGTGCCGGTAACATCAGCGGCAGCCAGAGGTAATGTTTGCGAAAGAGATAGTAAACACTTCCAATGTAGAGTGTGCTGACAACAAGCTGAGTGGCTAAGGCCCAGCGCGTGGTCAATTTATGGGACAAAACAACGACAGCAAAGAACATTAGGCTGATGCTGGTCACAGTCGCTGCCGCAGGCCAACGCAAATATTGTTCATGTAATAGATTGGCAAATACAGTTGCGGAAATTTCGACACCGCTAATGTCGACTCCATGAGGATTGCTAAAAATCGTGCGGTAGGCGTCTTGCTGTTCGGTTTGTCGTTGGTCTGAATAGCCGACATAAACAACTTTATCGGCGAATATTTTTTGGGCAAAGGCTGCGTCCATTTGCAGCACTTCATCAATTCCCAAGGTCTGTAAGGTTTCGGCCGGGCCGTAGAAGTTGATGGGTAGCGGATTGGGCAGCGATCTAAACTCAGAAAAATCCTGGTCCTTCAAGGTCGCGAGCGCTTGCAGTGGTTGGGTGGGCTCCAGGCCGCCCGATAAATTCGTAAACAGGTAAGCTAGGCTGACTTCGGCAGGGTATTTCGGCAGTACAAAGCTGCCCACCGCCGCCGCATGGCGGGCAAAACGTGGTAAAGGCGGAATTTCCTCTTCGATATCGGCGATACCGGCTCCGGTGTCGATTTGATGTCGGCGCAAATATTTGAACAATACCACCTGCTGCATATCGGCAAGGGCGCCTTCGAGGGCGGCATCTTCCGTTTCACCGCGAGCTTCGCGAAACGCGATATCCATCACCACTAGGCGGACATTGGCGTGATTCAATTGTTGCAGCAACTGGGCGTAAATAGTGCGCGGCCATGCATTGGTTTGGCGGGGCAACGCCAGTTTTTCTCCCGCACTGGAGTTCAGTGCCACAATTAAAACGTCGGCGGGTGGTTTTACCGGCCCGCGCCAGTGAAAAAGCCAGCGCAGCCCGGTTTTTTGTTCTAGGGTAAGGGCATAAGATGATAGGCAGAAGCCGGTAAAGGTTAGGAGCAATACAGCGGTAAGGAGCCACCAGGAGAGATGGTGAACGTTAAATCCCTGGCGGTTTGTCGCAAATTTCCGCATATTGCTGACGCCTTAACCAAAATAACGAGTTCTCGTAGAGAAGTGGGGCCATGCTTGAAAAAGTCAGTTTATTTGCCAATATTCCGCCCGAGTGTCTGTTGAAGTTGGAGCAGACGTCCAGCTTACGCAAATACCCGAAAAATACCATTCTGTTTATGGAGGGCGATGCCAACGCCCAGCTATTTGTTATCAAGCGCGGGTTAGTTTGTATCCATACCGACGATAACGAAGGGCGTCAACTGGTACTTAATTATATGGGGCCCGGTGAATATTTCGGCGAGTTATCGTTGCTCGATGATAAACCGCGCTCGGCCTCGGCCTCCACCGTGGAGGACAGCATGTTAATGGTAATTTCCCGCGAGCATTTTCGGGATTTTATGCGCGAACATCCCGAATTGTACGAGATGTTAATGGTGGGGCTGGTTGATCGCATCCGCGCTTTGACCGGAAATGTGAAAGATATGGCACTGCTCGATGTCTATGGCCGCGTCGCCCATACCTTAGAGCGCCTGTGTAGCGCCGACACCGAGGTGTCCCCCAAGCTGACGCATCAAGACATTGCCAATATGGTGGGCGCCTCCCGTGAGATGGTCAGCCGAGTGATGAAAGAGCTGGTGGTAGGGGGTTATATCGAAGTCCAGCAACGGCAGATCCACATTCGCAAATCCTTTCCCAAAAGCTGGTGATCGCGCGACACTGGCGACAACTTTCGCAAAGCCTCTAGCCAAAAGCGCAAAGCCAAAGCGCAAAGCCAAAAGCGCAAAGCCATAGCCAAAAAGCGTTAGTTTCCAGTTAAAACCTTAACGGAAGCTGATTGCGGCGTCTTGGTACGCAATATTTTTACGGTTCGCGATGGGCTCGGCAAATTCCTCTAGTGGCACCTCTACAAAATTGTTTTGCTACATAAAATGGCGTTGTTGGTCGGTACACGATGTATCGATGTAAAAAGGTATCGAGGTAAAAGGCGGGGACTCGTATGAACAAACAATTGATCATAGGTTTATGTGTAGGTGGTTTGGTGGCCACGGCAGTGGGCGCTTTCGCGCTGCGCGACCACTCACCCAAAATGGCGGAGATTGTTGCAGTCAAACCTATTACGGTGGCGATGGAGCAAGAGTTTGCCGAGGTGGTCGAGGTTATTGAAATCACCGACCCAGATGCGCCCCGCTTTGTGCAAGTGGTAGCGGTGACGCCGCTTAAGGAGCGGGGTCCGCAAGAGGAAGTGTGTGAGAGCGTCGTCGTGACCCATCAAGCGCCGGTTGCCGATGAGAACCAAGTGGCGGGTACGGCGGCAGGAGCGGTTATTGGCGGCGTGCTCGGCAACCAGGTTGGCGGCGGAAACGGCAAAAAAGCGGCGACCGTCGCCGGTGCCGTGGTGGGTGGCATCATCGGCAAAAAAGTGCAGCAAAACCATCAGGCCAAGCAAACCTACCAGACAACCGAGCGCCAATGCCGGCTCGAACAGGGCGCGGAGCGCATCAGCGGATACGATGTGACTTACCGGATTGAGGGCGAGTCGGCCATCGTTTTTATGGATCATAATCCCGGTAAGGTGCTGCCGCTGGTGGATGGTGAAATTGTCACCCGCAAAGCCGAAATTAAACGCCTGTTGGCGAATAAAGCGCCCGCCCGCTACGAGGTGTCATACTTTGCCAGCTCGGGCCAAGGCAGCGTCATCATGCAGCAGCCGCCCGAGTTGGGGGCGCTCTTGTTTGTGGATGAGGGGCAGGTGGTGATAGACCCCGAGCGGGAAGCGAGTTTGCGCGCGAGCCAGAACGATGTGGTGGCCTATCAAGTGACCTATCGCCTCGGTGACACATTGGAGCAGGTGCGGATGCTCGATAAGCCCACCGGTAACACCTTGCTGGTTAAAGATGGCAGGGTGTTAGCGGAAGGCGAGGCACCGAGCCGAGCGATCTAAGGGGTTGGTGCCGGCGGGTGGAAGTCTTCACCGAGCGCCTCAGCCACCGCTTGGTTGACTACCTTGCCCTGCATAATATTCAAGCCGTGGAGCAGCCCCGGGTTCTCAAAACACGCCGCAAGACCCTTGGCCGCCAGCTGCTGCACATAGGGCAAGGTGGCGTTGGTGAGTGCCTGGGTGGAGGTATGGGGTACAGCTCCGGGCATATTACTTACGCAGTAGTGCACCACGTCGTCGAGAACAAAGGTCGGCTGTTGGTGAGTGGTCGGGCGGCTAGAGGCAAAACATCCGCCTTGGTCGATGGCGACGTCCACCAGCACCGAACCTGGGCGCATCAGGCGGATCATCTCGCGACTGACCAATTTGGGCGCTTTGGAGCCGGGAATCAGCACCGCGCCAATCACCGCATCTGCGTCGGCGATTTCCTGTTCAATCGCGGTGGCGTGGGAATAGAGAGTGGTCAAGCGGCCACCCCAGTGTTCATCGAGATAGCGCAACCGGCTCGCCGACTTGTCGATAATGATCACTCGTGCGCCCAGCCCTATGGCCATGCGCGCCGCATTGAGACCCACCACGCCGCCGCCGAGGATGACCACCTTGCCAGGTGAAACGCCGGGTACCCCGCCCAACAAAACGCCCGAGCCGCCAGCCGATTTTTCCAGGCAGCGAGCGGCCGCCTGGATGGATAATCGGCCCGCCATTTCACTCATAGGTGCGAGCAGCGGCAGGCCGCCGCTGGCGTCGGTGACGGTTTCATAGGCAATGGCCGCTGCGCCACTGTTCATTAGGCCGCGGGCCTGTTCCGGGTCCGGCGCCAGATGTAAGTAAGTGAAAAGCAGGTGGTGGGGCTGCAAGCATTGCAGCTCATCCGCTTGCGGCTCTTTGACTTTGACGATCAGAGTGCTGCGGGCGAAGATTTCTGCCGCGTCTGGCAGTATCTGCGCGCCCGCGTGCTCGTATTGAGCGTCGCTAAATCCCGCCTCAGCCCCCGCGCCTTGTTCCACCAGCAAGGTGTGGCCCGCCCGCACCAGTTCGCCGACCCCAGCAGGGGTGAGTCCAACACGATATTCCTGGGCTTTGGTTTCTTTGGGTATGCCGATTTGCATGCTGCCTCGCTTTATTTAACGGTCGGTGTGTCGTGTTTGATGCCGCATAGATCCAACCAGCGCAGCAAGCCTGCGCTGCGATATTTGTGCCTGTGCAGGGCGGCGTAGAAGACGCGGTGGAAATTGCGCTGGGGCACGGGCAGGGGAATCAGAGAGCCGCGCTGGAATGCATCCTTCAGAGAGATTCGCGACAAACAGGAGATGCCCAAGCCGTCTTCCACTGCTCGTTTGATGCCTTCGGTGTGCTGCAATTCGAGCAGGATGTGCATGTGTGGCAACAGGCCGGACATGGCCCGCTCAAACGTTTGCCGGGTTCCCGAGCCCCGCTCCCGCAAAATCCACTGGGCATTCACCAGGTCGGCGTCGGTCAATGCGCTTTTGCCGGCGAGGGGGTGATGCGGCGCGCAAAAGCAGATCAGCTCATCCTCCTGCCAGGGAATAACATCCAGGTCCGGATGGTGATACTCGCCCTCCAGCATGCCGATATCGATATCGAAGTTCAGCAGCTTTTCGGCAATGACCCGCGTATTGGCCACTGCTAGGCTGACACCGGCCCCCGGGCTTTGCATAAACTGGGTGATGAGGGGTACCGCCAGATAATTGCCGATGGTAAGCGTGGCGCCCACTTTGATTTTGCCGACTTCTTTATGGCGTCTCAGATCCTGCTCCAGCTCTTGCGCCATAGCGATCAGCGCCTCCGCCTTAGGGCGCAGAACTCTGCCGAGCTCGTTAGTTTGTAAGCGCTTGCCCACTCGATCAAACAGCTGAACGTCGTATTGGGTTTCCAGATCTTTCAGCGCGCCACTGCAGGCGGACTGTGACATGGCGAGGTGCTCAGCCGCTTTGGTGACGTTTTCGTAGTGGGCCACGGCGAGGAAAACCTGAAGTTGGCGCAGAGTGTAGTGCATGGCGACATCCTGGATCGAATATGGCGATTATTGGTGAATCCGATTTTAAATATTCGAATAAGTCGATTTACCTATATGGTAGCTCTCCATTAGGCTGCTCTCAAACTTCTTCTTACTATTGGGTGTTGTGAATGAGCAGTTTGTTGACCGAGACCGTGTTGGACGTCCACCACTGGAACGATTCTCTTTTTACGTTTCGCACAACGCGAAACTCCGGTTTTCGCTTTCGTAACGGCCACTTCACCATGATTGGCCTACCGAAAGATAATGGCCGGCCGCTGTTGCGCGCCTATTCCATTACCAGCGCCAACTACGAAGACCACCTGGAGTTCTTCAGCATTAAAGTGCCAGATGGGCCCCTGACCTCGCGTCTGCAGCAGATTAAGCCGGGTGACGAGGTACTGGTTAACAGCAAGTCCACGGGGACGCTAGTGACCGATAACCTGCTGCCGGGTAAGCATCTGTACCTGTTGAGCACGGGCACCGGGTTGGCACCGTTTTTAAGCATTATCAAAGACCCGGAAGTTTACGATCTCTACGACAAAGTCATAGTGACTCACGGTGTTCGTCAGGTAAATGATTTGGCCTATAGCGACTTTATTGAAAGGGAGCTGGCCGAAGATGAGTTTTTGGGTGAGCTGGTGCGCGACAAGCTGATTTATTATCCCACGGTGACCCGCGAACCTTTCCGCAACCAAGGGCGCTTAACGGACCTTCTGGTTTCGGGCAAGCTGGCGGCCGATGTAGGTTTGCCGCCGGTCAATACAGAAGACGATCGCTTTATGCTGTGTGGCAGCCCCTCCATGCTGAAGGAGACCTGTCATATCCTCAATGATTTCGGCTTTCAGGAAGTGCGTCACGGCGACGCCGGACACTACGTAATCGAGCGCGCGTTCGTCGAGCAGTAAGTCTCCTTCTTATTCCTTCTCCTTCCTCTCTTAAGGCACCTTTATTCGGTGCCTTTCTTTTTTCTGCCATTCGGCAGATCGGCGCGGGTACAGTTTGTAATTATTCACTCGTGTGCTAGGTTGATATTATTTAATGCGTTATCAGTTTGGTGTGTCGGTTGGTGCCAAATAACCGGAGTCGATCCGTGACAATATCGACAAGAGAACAACAATAAAACTGGCTTTCGGCCCTTAAGGCAGCATCTCTGCCGACTTCTACCGGGTTTGTGGGGTCGAATAAACATCTCGTCGTTCAACTGGAATCCGCTATGCACGAGAACGAGCTTTTCATCCTTTGTCTCGGCACCTTTGTGATGATCTTTATCGGTTTCTATCGTGCGCACTTTAGTCGTCTACCCGCTGCTGGCTGGTTGTTAGCCGCATTTATCGCCCTGTGGATCGCCTGGGTGGCCACAGTGTTGGAGCACTTGGCTCTGCCGGTATTTTTTAATCTGATCGAACACGCAGGCTACGCGGCAAACGCCGTGCTCCTGCTTATTTGGTGTTGGGCGGTTATGAGAAATGGTAAGGCCGATGCTTATGATTAGCCTGTTAGACGGGGTTGGAACCCTGGCAGCCTTAGGGGCGGCTATTTTAATGCTGGTCTTCTGGCGTCAGCGCCTCGCTGTCGAAGAGCGATGGTTGATCGGCCTGATTGGCTGTGCCACTGCTGTGGTGAATGGTATGAGCTTTTGGTCGTGGCTGGGGCTCGATATCGACATGGATAAAGAAGAAAACCTCGGCGACTATCTGCAAATTTTGCAGCCAATTTTGTGGGGTATGTTTTTTTATGTGGTGGTGCAAGCCGCACAGCGGCGGGCCTTGGAAAAAAGTCGCCAGCAAATGCGCGATCTGGTGGAAAATATGCCGGTTATTTTGCACGCCTACGATACCGAAGGGCGAGTTCTAGCGTGGAATCGTCACGCCGAGGGCGTAAGTGGATTTAGCCGAGATGAGGTGATGGGCAATAATGCGGTACTGCGGCAAATGTTTCCCGATGAAAAATATTGCACGCAACTTCTTCAGGAGTGTCGCAGCGGCGGTGCCAGCTATCGCCATCGCATTCGCCCGCTGTTGTCCAAACAAGGTTATGAGCATCAAGTAGCCTGGTACAACATTTCCCAGCAGGTGCCTATCAGCGGGTGGGCCAATTGGGGTATAGGCTTGGATATGACCGAGCAGGTAGTGGCGCAACAAGAGCTGGAGCATATGGCCACGCACGATGAGTTAACGGGCCTGCCCAATCGCACGCTGTTGCGCGATAGGCTTAAGCAAGCGCTGGTTGATGTGCAGCGCAATCAGCGGCGCGGCGCCTTGCTGCAACTCGATCTTGACCACTTCAAAATGGTGAATGACAGCCACGGTCATCCGGCTGGAGACCAGCTCTTGCGGGAGGTCGGTAGCCGCCTGAGCAGCAGTCTCAAATCCACCGATACCTTGGCGCGTTTAGGCGGCGATGAATTTGTGGTTCTGTTGGAGCGAATTGGGCGTCCCGATGAGGCGGCAATGGTCGCCGAGCGGCTGCTAAATGCACTGCTGAATAAACCATTTGTTCTGTTTGGCAACGAAATTCGCGTGCGCACCAGTATCGGCATCACGGTTTTTCCAGACGACGATATGCGCCTTGACGAACTTATGAAAAATGTCGATCTGGCCCTTTATGCCGCCAAGCAGAGGGGGCGCAATGGCTACCATTTTTACTCCCGTGCTATGCACAACAAATTGCGCTGGCAGCACCGCGTGTCGGAAAAACTGCGCAGCGCCCTCGACACTGGATCTTTTTCCTTAGAGTACCAGCCACAAGTGCGCGTCGGTGACTGTTCGGTGGTGGGCGTGGAGGCGTTGCTGCGTTGGAATGAATTTGATGAAGTGCCCTTATCCCCTGCGGCGTTTATTCCGATCGCGGAAAATATGGGGCTTATGCCAGCGCTGGGTAAGTGGGTTGTGGAATCCGCCTGCCGCCAAGCGGCTACCTGGCAAACGCGTTTCGAGAAGATGTCGGTGGCGATTAATTTATCGTCCGTTCAGCTGTACCAGGCGGATCTCATCGATAATCTGCTGGCGGTGATGCGCGAGCAAAACGTCAATCCCGAAAATATTGAATTTGAAATTACTGAATCCGCGGTTATGCGCAATATGGATAATGCTATTGCGACCATGCGCCGCTTGCGTCAAGAAGGCTTTCATATTTCTCTGGACGATTTCGGTACCGGTTATTCGTCCTTGAGTTACCTCAAGCGCTTTCCGGTGGGCAAACTGAAAATTGATCAATCGTTTGTGAAAGGTATAGAGACCGATCCAGTGGATGCGGCCATCATCCGCAGTGTGATTAACCTCGGTCACAGTCTCAATATGAAAGTGCTCGCCGAAGGGGTAGAAACCCACGGCCAATTGGAGCGTTTGGGCGATGAGGGGTGTGACTATATTCAGGGATTTTATTATTCCAAGCCCTTGGCGGCGGACTCGGTAGAAGCTTATATGAGTGGCAGTGACCTGCACTAATGTTCGACCGTTTTTGCCGTTTCTCGCCATCGCTCGCAGGTTATGAAACAGTCTCTAATTAAGCCTTATACAGCGGCATTGGCGCCGCTGCGAAACCATGCTTCAAATTCATCGGCGGGCACCGGGCGGCTAATATAAAATCCCTGCGCCTGCTCACAATTTAACTCGCGCAAGGCCTCCAGTGTGTCCCCGTCTTCCACGCCTTCGGCGACTACTTCCAGGCCAAAACTGTGGGCCAGCCCCAAAGTCGATTTCACGATCACGGCGTCTTGCTCATCCATTAACATATCGCGAATAAAAGACCGGTCGATTTTTAACGTATCAATTGGCAGCCGTTTTAAATAGCCTAGTGAAGAATAGCCGGTGCCAAAATCGTCGATGGAAAAGCGCACGCCCAAACTGTGAATGCGACCAATCACGCTGAGGGCTCGTTCTGGGTCACCGATCAGCGTACTTTCGGTAATTTCGATTTCGAGTAGATTGGGCGGGACTGGGTATTTCTTTAATAGATTTTCGATCAGGCCGGGAAAGGCAGAATTCATTAAATTGCGGGTGGATAAATTGACCGATACCACCAGTTCCATACCGCTGGTGCGCCAGCGTTCGACTTGCTGCAGCGCGTTTTCTAAAACCCACAGGCCGAGCGGTTGAATCAGATCACTCATTTCCGCCAGCGGAATAAATTCACCGGGTGGCACCATGCCCAAGCGCGGATGCTGCCAGCGCACCAGCGCTTCGCACCCCAGGCAGCGTTTGCTGGCGATGTCGATGCGCGGCTGGTAGTGCAACACCAATTGATTTTGGCGGATGGCGGTGCCCAGTTCACCCATCATGGACAGTCGTCGCGGACTGTGGGCGTCTTGATCGACATCGTAAATAACGGTGCGAGACGCTTCGGACTTCGCCTTATACATGGCGACGTCGGCACAGCGCAGGAGCGAGTGACTGTTGTCGCCGTGGCGCGGGAACACAGCAATCCCGATACTGCCGCCGAGCTCGAGCGCGATCCCCTCCACTTGCGTCGGACGCCGCAGATTGCTGTGGATGTTGTTGGCGAGCTGCAGAATCTCTCGGTCATCCATGGCATTGGGCATCAGGACCGCAAACTCGTCACCGCCCAGGCGATAGATCTGCGCGCCGCGCCCGCGCAGCAATTGGTCGAGTTGGAGTGCGATTTTCTGCAATAGCTTGTCGCCTATGGCGTGGCCGAGGGTGTCGTTAACTTCTTTGAAGCGATCCAGATCGATCAACATCATCGCCAACTGTTGTTTGCGCGACTGCGCCGAGACAATGGCAGCGTAGGCCATATCGTGAAGGCGCGAACGGTTGGGCAGGCCGGTGAGTTCATCGTGGTTGGCACGGAACTCCATTTCCCGCTTCGAATTGAGCAGTTGTTCGTTGGCATTTTTCCGTTCGGTCATATCCGAGGCGATATAGAGAAAGCCGGAGAGTTCGCCATCCTGGCGCAGTGCCGTCACCGATACCAGCACAGGTACGCGCGCGCCGTCCCTGCGGATATAGCTCCACTCTCGTTCTTCCGTGCGATTGAGGCTGGGATTAGTGGTGAGTGCGGCAAGCCCAACCTCAATCGTTTGATTCAATTCTTCACCCAGCTCGGCGGTGCGCCAGTAGAGTTCTTCCTCGTCGTGGAAATGGATAGGGGTGAGGTGGTGGATCACCTCCTCGGCGCCATACTGCAGTAATCGCTCGGCACCGCGATTGAAACTGACAATGGTGCCGTCTAGCGCGGTGGCGATAATGCTGTAGTTAGCCCCGTCGAAGATGGCCTGTTGCAGGGCCAGCAGCTGTTGGACTTTCGCTTGCGCCTGCTTGCGTTCAGTGATGTCGCGCACGCAAGCCACCAGATAGGTAATCTGATCCAGCTCGATGCAGGTGAGGCTGGTCTCGCTATCGAACTCGGAGCCGTCGAGGCGGCGCTGGCGCCACTCGAACTGTTGCGGCTCGCCCTTGAGCGCCGGCTGGATGTACTGCTGTACCTTAGTAACCGACAGTGCGCCGTCGGGTTGATACTCGGCCCAAAAGTGCTTGGGAGGGTGGCGGGCAAATTCTTCGAAACTACAGTCATAAAGCGTTAAGGCGGACTGATTGCATTCCACCATACGGTTGTTTTGCATGACGAAAATGGCGTCGATGGTGGAGTCAAATACCTTGCGGTAACGCTCTTCCGTGCGGTAGAGGGCGTGCACGGCCAACAGTTGCGAGAGTAAATCGGCGATGGAGATGGCGTAATTCTGCTCGGCTGCGCTCCAGGAGCGTGCAGGGCCTATATGCTCAATGCACAAAGTGCCGATGGTTTTGCCGGCTTGACGCAAAGTGGCGTCGAGCATGCTGGTGATGCCCAGCGGTTCGATATAGGACGCTTTGAACGAGGCTATTTCGGGAGCGGTCAAGGCGTCGTGCATCGCCAGGACTCGGGCGTTGAGCATGGCGTGAAAGTAGGGTTGGTGATCCTTGGCAAAGAGTTCCAAGGTGGGTTCGTGAGTGCCCGTCTGGCTGTCGCACTGCAGCTGGCAGTAGAGTCTGTCGTAGCCGCCACTGAAGCGCCAAAGCCCGACGCGCTGCACATGCAAGTGTTCAGTACAGCGATGTAACACCGTGCGCAGGCTGGCGTCCATATCGCCATGCCAGAGGGCATCCTCCTTCAATAGCTGGATGTAGGCATTCTGCAGCGATTTGCCGGCACGCGGCGGGGATGGCTCGGTCATGGGGACATAGCAGTAAAGAGACTCGATGCGCTGTTTCATACAGCCTAGCCCAAACCGCGATCCTTCGCCGCCGGTCGGACACCCTGGGGCCATGCCGACCGGATCGGCAATTAGCGCTTGTGCGGGCGCGCGCGACTTGTAAAATAGCCTGTCCTCAATGTTCCCTGCCGAACTGTCTGCTCATCATTCTTCTCTTGATTATCAACAACCGGGTTTTCTACCTGGGGCTTTGTCGATGTCAGGCGGCCTCTTCGTCGATGTAAGTCGCGCAACTGCGCAGCCAGCGGCGCTTGTGGCTGGAATCCGGCCTGTCGGACCGCTGTTTTAGGTCGGCCAGCTTTTAGGTCAGACCAGTGTTAGGTGGGATCCATTTCTTGCCGGGTTTGCCCGGCTTTTTTGAGCCTGTTATATGCCGATTGAGCACGAATTGGTTGTCGCGCAAGACTTGTTTGAAACCATCGCTCACGCGCTGGAGCGCGATGGATATCTGGTCTTGCCTGAAGGCATGCCCGCCGACATTAGCGAATGTCTGCAGCGCCTTGAGGATCGGGTAAGTGAGCGATTCTATGCGGCGAGTATCGGTCGGGGCGCGGAACAGAACCGCGACCAATCCCTGCGCCGCGATAAAATCGCCTGGATTCATAAGCGCGATACGCTCGCCGAACCCTGGCATCAATGGGCGGCGGATTTGCAGCTTTACCTCAATCGGCACCTGTTTCTCGGCCTCTTCTCGTTCGAAAGTCATTTGGCCGTTTACGAGCCGGGGGACTTTTATCGCACGCATTTGGACGCCTTTCGCGGACAGTCTAACCGGCGCCTGTCCTTGGTCACCTACCTCAACGCCGAATGGCAACAGGGGCAGGGCGGTGAACTGGTGATTTATCACCCCCAGTCGGGGGCAGTATTGCAAAAGGTCCCGCCGTTGTGGGGCACTTTGGTGTTGTTTCTCAGCGAGGAGTTTCCCCACGAAGTCCTGCCGACGCTGCGTGAGCGCAAAAGCGTTGCTGGCTGGTTTCGTGTCAATGGCTCGACTTCCGTCCAGGTGGATCCACCGACTTGAGAGGGATTGCAACAACACCCGTAGGCACTTGGATTTTCGCTGCGGCGCTGGGAAAAGCGGTTAAAAAACGGACACGGACACGCTTTGTCTGTATAATTCGCCCCCCTTTTCCATCCCCCGGCACACGATGTCCCCATCCTTGCCTTATGATTTACAGCTTTTTCACATTTACAGGACTTTGTCATGACCCACTCCAGCCCAACCTTTGAACAATTGGGGCTTTCGCAACCTTTGCTGCAAGCATTGCAGCAAGTCGGCTACGAGACTCCGTCGCCGATCCAGGCCATGGGAATTCCCCCGCTACTTAAGGGGCGGGACGTGCTGGGGCAGGCGCAGACCGGGACCGGAAAAACCGCCGCTTTTGCGCTGCCGATCTTGCAGCAGCTGGATCTGCAACGCCGCCAGCCGCAAGTGCTGGTATTGGCTCCGACCCGGGAGCTGGCCATTCAAGTGGCGGAAGCCTTTCAGACCTACGCCCATTTCCTGCCGGGCTTTTATATTTTGCCGATTTACGGCGGTCAGGCTTACGACAAACAAATTCAGGCACTCAAGCGCGGTGTCCACGTGGTGGTGGGAACACCGGGCCGGGTGATGGACCATATGCGCAAGGGGACACTTAAGCTCGATGGCATCAAGCATTTGGTGTTGGACGAAGCCGATGAAATGCTGCGTATGGGATTTATCGATGATGTGGAATGGATTCTCGGCCACGCGCCCAAGGATCGCCAAATTGCCCTGTTCTCCGCCACCATGCCCAAGGTCATTGCCAAGGTTGCCAATACTTATCTGAACAACCCCGAACAGGTCAAAATCGAAGTTAAAACCACCACTGCGGCGACCATCCGCCAGCGTTACTGGCCGGTGAACGGTTTGCACAAGCTGGACGCAATCACGCGCATTCTCGAAGTGGAAACCTTCGATGCCATGATTATTTTCGTGCGCACTAAAACCACCACCGTGGAGTTAGCGGAGAAGCTAGAAGCACGCGGTTACAGCGCCGCCGCGCTCAATGGTGATATTCCGCAGAACGTCCGTGAGCGCACCGTCGAAAAGCTGAAGAATGGTCAGATCGATATTCTCGTGGCCACAGATGTGGCGGCGCGAGGATTGGACGTCGATCGCATCAGTCACGTACTCAACTACGATATCCCCTACGATACCGAAGCCTACGTCCACCGCATCGGCCGCACCGGCCGCGCAGGGCGCGCTGGGGAGGCGATTTTGTTTGTCGCCAAGCGCGAAGTGCGCATGCTGCAGTCGATTGAGAAAGCCACCGGGCAAGTGATTCAGCCGATGAAATTACCATCGACGGCGGATATTAACGAGCAGCGCCTGATCCGCTTCCGACAAAAAATCCAAGACACTCTGCTGACCGAGGATTTAGCGTTTTTTAAAACGCTGGTCGAGGAATTCTGCCGCGATAACAGCAGCGATCCGCTGCAAGTCGCCGCAGCTCTGGCCTATTTGTACCAGGGCGACCAACCCCTGCTGTTGGCAGAGCGCGAGACCCGCCCCCAAGCGGATTTCGTCCGCCAGGAGCGCGGCAATGACCGGCCGCTGAAAAAAGAAAAGCGCAAAAAAGCCAAGGAGCTGGATATAGATCTGCAAACCTATCGGGTAGAAGTGGGACGTCGCGACGGTGTGCGGCCGGGCGACTTGGTCGGCGCGATTGCCAACGAAGCGGGGTTGGACAGCGAATACATTGGCCATATTAAAATTCACGATGATTATTGCACCGTGGATTTGCCCGCTGGCATGCCCAAGGAAGTGCAGCGTATTCTGCAAAAAGCTTGGGTCTGTCAAAAGCAGCTTAACCTGTCGCCTGTCGGTGCCAACGAACGCAAGCCCAAAGCATCTGGCGAGCGCTTTGCCGCCAAGGCAGATCGCGGCGAAGCGAAAGGAAAAGGTAAAAGTAAAGGCAAAGCGGATAAGCGTCGTTCCTAAACTGCACTTCCCGACCGGTGTCTGAACGGATGCCGGTCGCTCCCCCTTCTGTATCTTTTGTTCGCTCCCTGTCTTTTTTACATACCTCATCGCCGCTGGCGTCGCCCCAGGCCCCTCTATTTATAGTGTTTTGTGATCTTGTGCGCACTTGTTTAGCGACAACCTAACAAGTGTTCCATCTGGCGCGCTAGTTGCTCTGTGCTTTGGTAACCATATCAATGAGCAGCGGGCTTTAATGATGTGTGCATTGCCGACCGCTGTATGGAGAGTTGCCATGATGACGAAAAAGACACGCTTCGCACTACCGCATTTCTATGGCTTTCTCGAAGCCATGTGGCACGAAAAACTGGTAAAGAAAAATACCTTGAAATGCTGGCAGGATGCCGTCTCTGAATTTCAACAAGTTATGGATGAAGACGAGTTTGCCGATTTGCGCTGTGTGGACGTAAAAGGGCTGGGCGCGCGCTATGTCGATTTGTTAGTCCATCAGCGCAGCAGTATCACGCCTTGGCGAATTTATCAGTTGAAAAATGCACTGGCCCAGGCGATCGGCGATTTTGTCGCTTTTACGATCAATCCTCACGAATATAAACGCACCACCAGCTTGGCGTTGGCGAAACAGATTTATCTGCACAATAAAGCGAGCGCTGATGGATCCGCTGTGGTGACGTTGCCTGCGCAGCGGGCAGCGACCAAGATTTCCGCTGCTGTGCGCTGATCAGGAGGGGTTGCGAGGGCACTATGCAATTCCATTTTGATTTGAATTTCAATCTGATCCTTTATCATTTCTACCAGCTCGGCATTGCATTTATCCTCGCATTGCCGATCGCTCTCAATCGTGAACACGGAGCGCGTGATGCGCGAGGGGCCGGCTTGCGCACCTTCCCGTTAGTGGCGATTGCCTCCTGCGCATTTATGTTGGTGGCCACGAGTGTTTACGACGGCTTCGATGCTGAGGCGCGCGTGATGTACGGCGTTATCACCGGAATTGGCTTTATTGGCGGTGGGGCGATTGTGAAGGAAGCGGGTAGGGTGGGCGGCACCGCCACCGCAGCAGGTATTTGGATTACCGGTGCTATAGGCATTTCCGTCGCTTATGCGCGCTATGAAATTGCTCTGACCCTGTCGGTGCTGAGCTTTATCATCTTTCAGTTTTTTTCCTATTTCAAACGCCATGACCAGGACTGTGATGATCGTGACGAGGACGGTAGATGATGGGCGTGACGAAACGAGATGCCGGAATTATTTTGTAGGGTTAACAGGGTTAACAGGGTTAATACAGCGCATTAAAAAACTCGTCAGTGCTGTTTTTAAAACGACTTTAGTTTTTAAAAC
>CAYZVN010000023.1:0-20224 GCA_964482025.1 uncultured Saccharophagus sp.
GGTCATCGTCAGGCTTTAATTTGAAAACCCGCGCTGGATTTTTAGGAGTTAACAGAGGTACCGGCTCCGTTGTGATCAGAGGGTTTTATTGTGGTGGCTTTATTGGTTGAGGACTTTCAGGCGAAGGCAATTAGGTGATCGGCTTCGACTTTGATATTGATCTGATGACCGATTGCGAAGTCATGATGGCTCGGCAGCGAGGCTTCTATATGCGAACCGGTAGGTAGGAGGAGGGTGTACAGGGTGGATGTGCCAGCGAAGAGCTTCCTAGTAATCGTCGCTCGGTAAGGGCTATCCTGGCTTTCGACAACGTCATCAGGTCTTAGCAGCACCTCCACGGCGGTGTTGGGCAACCATGGATGTTGTTTTGGACTTTGTAATAAGCCCAATTCAGTTTCGATTGTATTGGCATCGCGCACGAACCCAGGGATAAAAACACCTTGCCCGATAAAACCGGCGACATACCGTGTATTGGGCTCGTGATAGAGATTGAAGGGAATGTCCCATTGCTCCAGCTTGCCCTTGTGTAGCACCCCTATTTTGTCGGCAAAGGCGAAAGCTTCGTCTTGGTCATGGGTCACCATGATTGCGGCTATGCCTCGCTTCTTCAGTATTTCCCGCACTTCCAGCGCGAGCCCTCGGCGCAATTCGGTATCGAGACTGGAAAGCGGTTCATCAAGTAGTAATAAGCTCGGGGAGGGGGCCAGGGCCCGGGCTAAGGCGACGCGCTGTTGTTGGCCGCCGGAAAGTTCGTGCGGATAACGTTTGCCAAACCCCTGGAGTTGAACGAGTTCGAGAAGCTCATCACAGACAACTTCGCGCGCGCGCGCGGACATCTTTTGGAGGCCGAAAGTAATGTTCTGGCAGACCGAAAGATGTGGAAACAGAGCATAGTCCTGAAAGACCATGCCGATATGACGTTTTTCAGGCGCCAGATGAATAGAGCGGCTGCTGAGTATCTTTCCATTCAGCACTATGCTGCCGGCTTCGAGCGGATGAAATCCTGCTATTGATCTCAGGACGGTGGTTTTACCACAGCCGCTAGAGCCCAAGAGGCAGCCTATTTCTCCGGGCTCCAGAAAGAAGCTCAAATCGTCTACGACTGGGGGGACTTCAATGTTCGGGTCGTAGCGACATAAGATGTTCTGAACCTGAAGGAGGTGCTGCATGAATCAGTTAGCCGCCTCGCGAGCAAGAAAGAGCATAAGCGCTTTTTGTGCATGCAGACGGTTTTCCGCCTCATCCCAGACCACCGAATATTGCTCATCTTCAATCAATTCTGCACTGACTTCTTCGCCGCGATGGGCGGGGAGGCAATGCATGAAAATCGCGTCGGGTTTTGCCTGCGACATAAGGTCATGGTTAACCTGATAGCCCGCAAAACTGGCCTCTCGTGCTTTTTGCTCCCCTTCCTGTCCCATGCTTGCCCACACATCGGTCACGATCCAATCGGCATCACGAGCGGCGTCCTGTGGGTCCTTGACGAGAGTGACATGTTGCTTGTTTTGCGCCAATAGGGTCGCATCGGGCTCATATCCTTCGGGGCAGGCAATCACCAACTCAAAGTCGCAAAGGGAAGCGGCGTTCATATAGGAGTGGCACATATTGTTGCCATCGCCAATCCAGGCGACCTTTTTCCCCTTGGGATTGCCGCGGTGCTCGACATACGTCTGAATGTCGGCCAGCAACTGGCATGGGTGGAAACTGTCGGTGAGCGCATTGATAACAGGTACTGAAGAATATTGTGCGAAGCGTTCAATTTTCTCGTGCTCAAAGGTGCGGATCATAATCATGTCCACCATTCGCGAGAGCACTCGGGCGGAGTCTTCAATCGGCTCTCCGCGCCCCAGCTGGGTGTCCTTGGGGGACAGGAACAGTGCCGCACCACCCAGTTGTGTCATGCCGGCTTCAAAGGACACTCGTGTCCGGGTCGACGATTTTTCGAAAATCATGCCCAACACTTTGTTTTTCAGGGGCTCAATTACTTGGCCTTCACGCCAGGATTTTTTCAGAGCGATTGCTTCTTCCACAATCGCTTGTAGCTCTGCGCCGGAAATATCCCGCAGCGTCAAAAAATGTCTCAATGCCATTGTTCACTCCCCTCCGCGGCTTTTGATTAGATCCACAACAACTCGAACAATTTCATCCGCCTGTTCATTGCTGAGAATGAGCGGCGGTAGAAGGCGAATCGTGTTGCCTGCGGTGACGTTGATTAACAGGCCCGCCAATTTGGCGCGCTCTACCAGTTCTGCGCAATCCTGATCTAACTGAATACCCATCATCAAACCACAGCCGCGAATGTCCACAACTCCGGGAGTATTCGCCAGGGCTGCGCGAAACTTTTGTTGCATGCGTTCGCCAAGCTCAGCAGCCCGCTGGGAAAGCTGTTTTTCGGTAATGGTTTTGATCACCGCCAGGGCAGCGCTGCAGGCCAGTGGGTTACCGCCAAAGGTCGAACCGTGATTACCGGGCTGAAAAGTGGCTGCGGCCGGACCGCGCGCCAAACAAGCACCAATTGGCACTCCGTTGCCGAGCCCTTTGGCGGTGGTGACCACATCGGGCAAAATACCAAAATGTTGATACGCGAAATACTGGCCCGTTCTACCGTTACCGGTTTGGATCTCGTCGAGAATAAGTAACCAACCGCGCTCGTCACAAAGCTTGCGTAATTCTGGCAGGTAGTTTGGCGAGGGTACGCGGACTCCGCCTTCCCCCTGGATTGGCTCTACCATCACCGCCACCGTATTGGGTGTCGCAGCGGCTTTTATGGCTTCAAGATCGTCATAGGGTACATGCACGAAACCGGAAACAAGGGGGGCAAAACCCACTTTGATTTTTTTGTTGCCCGTCGCGGAGAGCGTGGCCATGGTGCGGCCGTGAAAGCTGTTTTCAGCTGTGATGACTTCAGGTGCTTGGATGCCTTTTTCCTGGCCGAACTTGCGCGCCAGTTTTAATGCCGCTTCATTGGCTTCGGCTCCGGAGTTGGAGAAAAAAATATTGTCCATCCCCGAGATCTCTACCAGCGCCTTACCCGCAGCAATTTGTGGTTCTATGTTATAGAGGTTGGACACATGCAAGAGTTTGCCGGCCTGATCGGTAATGGCTTTCGTTACTGCAGGGTGGTTATGACCCAGACCACACACGGCGATGCCCGCTAGCGCGTCGAGGTAGCGCTTGCCTTCTGAATCCCATACGTACGGGCCTTCGCCCCGAACCAAGGTTGTTGTTCTGTTGCCGTAGGTGTTCATCAGTGTCATGTTGCAATCCAACTCAAATCAGAAAACACAGTTGCCCAAAATAAAACAGGCAGCGGTTGCTGCCTGGTCGAGCGGCCATTTTATAAGCAAAGAGCTGGCTAAGCAAAGAGCCCCTCGCGCGATTGCGCAATATGGCTCGAAGCACTCGCAACAGCACTCTTATGAAACGGATTCAAAAGGACATTTTAGTGCCGCCAGTACTTTTGCCAGGCGGTTAAAACTCTTTCGGGATACCAGTATTTGCCGTAGCTGCCGTTATATCGTGCCAATCCTTCGGCCCAACGGCCTTTCTCTCTATCGATGTAGTATTTGAGGATGGTGCAGCCGTAACGCAAGTTGGTTTCCAGGTCGATCAAGCTGTCCTGTTCGCGGCCAATCTCCTTTTTCCAAAACGGCATAACTTGCATCATTCCCTGGGCTCCCACCCGGGAGACAGCGTAGGGATCAAAGGCACTTTCGATTTGGATAACGGCGAGCACTAAGTCTGGGGGGACGCCGGCTCGGGTTGCCTCTCGGTGAACGAGGCGGAGAATGCGAAAACGCTCCTCGGGATCTTTTATAAAACGCTGCAGAGGCGTGGATTTTGCGATCAGCCAGACCTCTGCATCAAAACGATCCTCAAAGCTGTCGGCCTGCTCGATAGAATCCCGGAGCAGGGAACGCAGCTTGTCGTCCACTTGGTATTGTTGAGGGGCAAGTGCATAGGTCTTAGCGGTTAAGCTTAAGACCAAGCAAGCAACAATCAACAGGAATGGTGTCTTCACGCCTTGCAACCAACTCTCTTCGCGAGGAAATCTGCTAATTCATTTAAGGGAACATTGAGGCTTTCGCTATCTCGGCGACCCTTGTATTCCACGGTCCCGCTGTCGAGACCTCGATCGCCCACCACCAATCGGTGCGGAATTCCTATGAGTTCGACATCCGCTAACATAACGCCTAAACGGGCCTTGGGTTCATCCATAAATAGCACATCATAACCACGCTGTTTGAGATCTTCGTACAAATCTGCACATTTTTGCGCCACAGCATCGGATTTGTGCATATTGATCGGCACCAGGGCGATCTGGAATGGCGCTATGGCTTCTGGCCAAATAATGCCTTGAGCGTCGTAGTTTTGTTCGATGGCGGCCGCTACCACGCGGGACACGCCGATACCGTAACAGCCCATAATCATGGTTTGCTCTCGACCATTGTCGTCCAGAACCTTGGCTTTCATGGCTGTGGAGTATTTGTCGCCAAGCTGAAAGATATGGCCAACTTCGATACCGCGTTTGATTTCTACCGTACCTTTGCCATCTGGGCTGGGATCACCGCGTTCGATATTGCGTATATCGGCCACGGTTGTGGCCTGAGCGTCGCGCTCCCAGTTGGCATTGATGTAGTGGTAACCCGTCTCATTGGCACCGCAGATAAAGTTCACCGCCGCGGCAGCCATACGATCGACGATAACCGGAATATTTACGCCGATCGGGCCTAGCGAGCCGACATCGGCACCCAACTCGGCCAAGATGCGGGCGTCGTCTGCCAGGGTGACGGGGTCGGCAACACCGGCGATTTTTCCGGCTTTTACTTTGTTTAACGTGTGGTCGCCGCGCAGTACCATCGCCACCAGCGGTTGATGGCCTTTCTCATCCGCTTCACCTAGCACGATCAGTGTTTTAAGGACGGCTTGTGTGGATGTCTTAAAGAAAGCCGCGACTTCTTCCACAGTTTTACTGGTAGGTGTAGCAACCTTTTCCCGCGCTTCAAAGGGTTTTTGCTCGATATCGGTCGGCGACAAAGCCTCGGCCATTTCAATGTTGGCGGCATAGTCGCTGTGGGTGCTAAAGACAATGTCGTCTTCTCCACTGTCGGCAAGGACGTGGAATTCATGGGAGCCCGTGCCGCCAATCGAGCCCGTATCGGCCAACACCGCGCGGAAGTTCAACCCAATGCGGCTGAAGATATTGCAATAGGTGCGGTGCATGACGTCATAGGTTTGCTGCAGCGACTCCTGTGTCAGGTGGAAGGAGTAAGCATCCTTCATAATGAATTCGCGCGCGCGCATAACGCCGAAGCGTGGGCGCACCTCATCGCGGAACTTCGTTTGAATTTGATAAAAATTAGCGGGGAGCTGTTTGTAGCTGCTGATTTCATTGCGGATCAGATCGGTAATGACTTCCTCATGAGTGGGCCCCAAGCAGTAGGGGGTATCGTGTCGGTCCCTGAAACGCGTCAGCTCAGGCCCGAACTGTTCCCAGCGACCTGACTCTATCCACAGCTCCGAGGGTTGTACAACCGGCATTAACACTTCTTGGGCGCCGGATTTATCCATTTCTTCACGCACGATTTGCTCGACTTTGCGCAGTACGCGCAGGCCGAGTGGCAGCCAGGAATAAAGACCCGCCGCCGATTTGCGGATCATGCCCGCTCGCAGCATGAGTTGGTGACTGATGACGACGGCGTCTGCGGGAGTTTCTTTTTGCGTGGCAAGGAGAAATTGGGTGGCGCGCATAGTGATTTTGGACTCTATATGTTCAGCAAATTGACAGAGGGGCTATTCTAGATGCATAAGGTTGAGCTGTCTTTAGGGGACAGCGGAACTTTAACGACAGACTGTGGAGGTGGGAAATGTTCGAGCTGCATAGCCAATTACAGAAAGACACTGTAGTAGTGGGTCATTTTCCGTTGAGTATGATTCTGCTGCACCGGGATAGCCAATATCCGTGGTTGATTCTGGTGCCGCAGCGAGAGGAAGTCACGGAAATTCATCATCTGGGTTCGAGCGACCGGGCGCAGCTTATAGAGGAATCCTGTCGGTTGGCGGAGGTTATGGTCGATCTGTTTGCCCCGCAAAAGATGAATGTTGCGGCTTTGGGTAATGTTGTACCGCAGCTGCACCTACACCACATTGCGCGGTTCGAAGAAGACCCCGCTTGGCCTCATCCGGTATGGGGTAGGATTCCTGCTGTACCTTATTCAGATGCCGCCTTAATGGAGCGCTTGCAGCGATTGCGTCACGCCTTGGCGGGAGATGATTTTCACACAGCGGGTTGAAGTGAGGTGAAAACTTGAGCTTGGGCGAAAAAAAAAGCCGAATTGCTTCGGCTTTTTCGACTTAACGGGTGAGGATCAGCCCGCCATCTCTTTCATCTTTTTCAATGGACGCACTTTTACCTGAATGCTGGCAGGCTTGGCGGCGAAGGTGGTCTCTTCCCCTGTAAACGGGTTGATGCCTTTGCGTGCTTTGCGCGCAGGTTTTTTAACCGTAACCACTTTCAGCAGGCCCGGCAGAACAAACTCGCCTGGGCCTTTTTTGCTGATGTGCGCTTCGATCAGGGTGTTCAACTCGTCCAGAACAGCTGTGACTTGTTTGCGGCTCAGTTCAGTTTGGGCCGAGATGTGGTTGAGGATATCGGATTTTGAGTAGCGCTCTTTAACAGCCAAGCTAGACTTTTTCACCGCTTTGGCAGGTGCCGCTTTTTTTGCGGGGGCTTTGGCAGGCGCTTTTTTAGTAGTGGTTTTTGCAGGAGCTTTTTTAGCGGTGGCTTTGGCTTTCGTTGCGGCCATTGAATAAACCTCGTGGTTATGGTTGTCGTCTGTCTGTTTTGGGTTTTCGGTTGCTCGCCGTGCAGGGTTCTGTAAAGCAACCCCCCTGATTTGCCGGAGCCACCTGAGTGGGCATAATCATGCTTAATCAGTATGTTTTATAACCGACTGGCTTGGCGACCAGTAATATATAGTGTATTCACCGCCCCCGGGCAATATCTGATGTTAAAAAAATGCCCTATTTTTAGCTGTTTTTGAGGTTTTTTGGTAAATCCTTAAGGGATGGCTCCAAGGTGGGTACCTGTCGGGGTGTTTTTCGTACAAAGGGTGTTATGTATAATGCATCGCTTTTTTGGGTGGATGCATCGACCTGACGTCTTTCAGCCATTGAATTCCGGCGAACTGTTCCCATCTTGCTGTTCCGAGTCGACCCGGTATTGGGGCGCTCTGTGAATCCTGCGGCCGATTCGGCCTGCGGGGGTATGTGAGCTTTGGTGGAGAATGTTGCATGCCAATCTACGAGTACGAATGTCAATCGTGTCAGCACGAATTTGAAGCACTGCAAAAGATAAGTGATGCGGCGCTGACGGACTGTCCAGAGTGCCAGGAATCGGCACTGAAGAAAAAAATCTCGGCAGCGGGCTTCCGCCTCGCCGGCAGCGGTTGGTATGAGACGGATTTCAAGAAAACCGGCAGCAAACGAAATCTCGCGGGGGATGGCGGCGTTAATGACGGCGGCAAATCCGGTGACACAGGAAAAGCGGAAGCCGGCAAGAGTGGCGGCAAAAGCGAGAGCAGCAAGTCATCCAGTGCCTCCACCGCAACCGATTAAATGACCATAAATAGGTAAACCTATGCGCAGTAATTATTGTGGACTTCTCAGTGCCGCAGATATTGATAAAGAAGTCACCCTGTGCGGCTGGGCAGATCGCCGCCGCGACCACGGTGGTGTGATTTTCGTTGATCTGCGCGATCGTGAAGGGGTGGTTCAGGTGGTGTTCGATCCGGACAGCCAGGAGAACTTTGCCCTCGCGGACAAAGTCCGCAGTGAATATGTGCTGCAAGTGCGCGGCCGGGTGCGAGCACGGGCCGCGGAGACGGTGAACCCTAATATGGCCACCGGCGAGGTTGAGGTATATGGTCTTGACTTGGCCATTCTCAATACCGCCGAAACCCCGCCATTTCCTTTGGACTCTCACACCAACGTGGGCGAGGACGTCCGCCTTAAATACCGTTATCTGGATTTACGTCGTCAGGAGATGCAGCACAATTTGCGTTTCCGCTCGAAAGTGACCACGTTTATCCGTAACTTTATGGCGGACAATGGCTTTATCGATGTAGAAACACCCATCTTGACTCGCGCGACTCCGGAGGGCGCGCGGGACTATCTGGTGCCGTCGCGCACTCACGAAGGACAATTTTTCGCACTGCCTCAATCGCCGCAATTGTTTAAGCAGTTGCTGATGGTCGCCGGTTTTGATCGTTACTATCAAATTGCCAAGTGTTTCCGCGATGAAGATTTGCGCGCGGATCGCCAGCCCGAGTTCACTCAGATCGATATCGAAACGTCGTTCATGAGTGAAACCGAAATCATGGCGGTGACGGAAACCATGGTGCGCGACTTGTTTAAGACCATGCTCGATGTGGATTTGGGTGCATTCCCAACCATGCCGTTCAGTGAAGCCATGGAAAAATACGGCTCCGATAAACCTGATTTGCGTATTCCACTACAGCTGGTGGAAGTAAAAGACTTAATGCAGGAAGTGGAATTTAAAGTCTTTTCCGCTCCGGCTAAAGATCCTAAGGGCCGCGTGACGGCGCTGAAGGTTCCCAACGGCGGTGAATTGCTGAGCCGTAAGCAGATTGATGATTACACCAAATACGTGGGAATTTACGGGGCCAAGGGCCTGGCCTATATCAAAGTCAACGACCGCAGCGATTTGGAAGAGGGTTTACAGTCGCCAATCGTGAAGTTCCTGCCCACCGACGTGCGCCGTCAATTGCTGGAGCGTCTCGACGCCCAAAATGGCGACTTAATTTTCTTTGGCGCGGATAAAGCGAAAATTGTTTCCGAGGCGCTGGGCGCTTTGCGCTGTAAGTTAGGCGCGGATCTAAATTTGTACACCCGTCAGTGGGCACCTTTGTGGGTCGTTGATTTCCCGATGTTTGAGGAAGACGAGAGCGGCGATTTGACCGCGCTGCACCATCCGTTTACCTCGCCTTCATGCTCGCCCGAAGAGTTGGAGGCGAATCCGGTGTCGGCCCTGTCTCGCGCTTATGACATGGTGTTGAACGGCACCGAATTGGGCGGTGGCTCGGTGCGTATCCACAACCAGTCTATGCAGCAGACGGTGTTTAAAATTCTCGGTATCAGCCAGGAAGAGCAGCGTGAAAAATTCGGTTTCCTTTTAGATGCGCTGAAATACGGTGCGCCACCTCACGGTGGTTTGGCGTTTGGTTTGGATCGTTTGATTATGTTGATGACGGATTCTAACTCCATTCGCGACGTTATTGCCTTCCCGAAAACACAAACGGCGGCGTGCGTAATGACCGATGCACCGGGCACAGTGGATTTTACTCAATTGCGCGATTTGCACATTCGCCTGCATGTGAAGGAAGAGAAAAAAACCAGCGCTTAATTTTGCTCTCCTGCGTCACCTATAAAAAAACCCGCTTCGGCGGGTTTTTTTATAGGGTGTGGCGTGCCAGCGCCAGCTGATAGTGGGCGGCAATTTCATCGCTAAAGCAGCAAAAAATTACCTCTTCGGGCGGATGGCTCAAGCGCTTTAGCTCCTCACACACGGTGTCCACCGCAATGGTGGCAGCTTCCTGGACGGGGTAACCGTAAACTCCGCAGCTAATCGCCGGAAAAGCAATCGTCTTCAGTTGGTGTTGAGAAGCAAGGTGCAGGCTGTTGCTATAGCACTGGGCGAGCAGTTCTGCCTCCTTAGCCGAGCCGCCTTGCCAGACTGGGCCGACGGTATGAATGACGTGGCGGGCGGGCAATCGGTAGCCGCCCGTTATTTTCGCGGCTCCAGTATCGCAACCATTTAATGTTTTACATTCTTCGAGTAATTGCGGACCGGCCGCGCGATGTATAGCACCATCAACACCACTGCCGCCCATTAAAGACGAATTGGCCGCATTGACAATAGCGTCTACTGAGAGCTGAGTGATATCGCCTTTTAGTACCTGAATGTGTGGCATACGGGGCTCCTATTCCAGGGAAATGTCGATTTTGTCCAGGTTACCCGCCTCGTCGACGACCAACAATTGGTGCGCGCCTTTAGACGACAGCTCCAGGGTTTGCGTGGGCGGCGAGCTGTGTAAGTAGCGGCCATTGAGATACCAGTGATAGCGTCCTTCGCCACCGGATGCGACAAGCGGAATCCTGGGGGCGGGGTCTTGGCTCTTGGCTTTGCGGTAGATGGTGTTAGGGGCAATTTGTTCAATGCGTACAGGGACATCTCCGCCAGCGCCGCAAGCGGCAGCAAAGCTCGGCAGCTGAGCGCGACGGCGCAAATGGCGGGGCAGCCAAGGTTCAATAGCGCTTGGCCAGAGGGCGGCGAAATGCTGGGTGGCATTTGCGGTAAAACACCCGCTGTGGACACGAGTGTGGGTGGCAGGGTCCGCCCAGTAAAGTAGCGGGTTGGGCAGTAACGGCATTTGGCGATCGGCCCAAGTGGGCGGGACTGTGCCCTTAATCGTCCAAGCTTGCAGCTGACGATGGCAAAAGGCATCCGGCTGTTGTTTGGCGGCTGTGCCCAAAGGCCAGCAGATGGAGACGGGCTCGACCGTGTCGGGCTTGCTTAGGTAAGCGTGAACACCGAGATGGTCCGCGACGGTGCGCAGCAACGGGCCCGCGCTTTCTCTGCCGGTGTTGCCAAGCAGGGTGGAGTTATCCGGCCTACCGACCCAGACTCCAATCGTATGACGGCGATCGGTGCCTATGGCCCAGGCGTCTCTCATGCCATAGCTGGTGCCGGTTTTCCAGGCGAGCCCAGGGCGCGATGCCATAGCGGTAATGCGCCTTAAACTGCCCACTTCGGGTACGCCACTTAGCATGTCGTAAACAATCCACGCAGCTTCGGGAGAAAAGAGAAAAGCTTCCTGCGCGGGCGGTTCGTCTGTGCGAAAACGCAGAGGGCGAGTTTTGCCGCCATTGGCAAAAGCGCCGTAGGCAAGGACGAGACTTTCTAAATTGGTGCCCGCGCCGCCGAGAATCACCGAGAGATTGGCTTTGCCGCCGGGGACATTTAAGCGCAATCCGGCGTTGGCCAAGCGATCACTGAATTGGGCCGGGCCGTAATGGTCGAGCAAGTCAACGGCGGGAACATTGAGGGAGCGTTGCAGCGCTTCCGTTGCGCTCACCGGGCCGACGAAGGCGCCGCTGAAATTCGCGGGGCGGTACTCCTGCCATTGCAAGGGCGCGTCGACCAGCAGGGATTGGGAGTGAATCAAACCGGCGTCCAACGCCAAGCCAAAGAGAAACGGTTTGAGCGTGGAGCCCGGCGAGCGGATGGCGCGCACCATATCCACATGACCGAAGCGATCCAGGTTGGCAAAATCGGCTGTGCCCAGATAGGCGCGCACTTCGGCGCTGGCGTTGTCGACTACGAGAACGGCTGCCGAGGTGCGCTCTGGCTGCGTCGCGATAAACTGGCGCAGATAGTCTTCCAAGGCTGCCTGTAGATCGGCATCTATAGTGCTGCGGATCACGCGGGCGGAGCTGGTTTGCACTAAACGCTCGGCCAAGAGCGCGGCGTGGCTATCCAAGCGCTTGTTGTAGGCGTACACCGGTTCGAGCTTGGCGGCCTCTACCTCTTCGGCCGACCATTCACCGTAAGTGACCATCCGGTCGAGGACTTTGTCGCGGGCTTGTTGGGCCAACTCAGGGGCTAAGTCGGGGCGATAGCGGGTGGGCGATTGAGGCAACACCGCGAGCAGCGCCGCTTCCGCATGAGTTAAGTGGTGAGCGGGTTTATTCAGGTAAGTAAAGCTGGCGGCCTGGACCCCTTCGATAGTGCCGCCAAAGGGCGCGATGTTGCAGTAGAGGGTGAGGATTTGCCGCTTATCCAAGTGCCACTCGAGCTGGGCGGCGCGGAAGATCTGGTGCAATTTCCCCGGAATGGAGCGGCTGTGCGGATGCAGTAGACGGGCGACCTGCATGGTAATGGTCGAGCCACCGGAAATCGTTCGGCCGTGACGCCAGTTGCTGACCGCCGCCCGCAGTAACGCTATAGGGTCAATGCCGGGGTGTTGCCAAAAGCGTCGGTCCTCGTAGGTCAGCAAGGCTTGCAAATAGAGCGGCGAAATATCCTCAAGCTCCACCTCGTAACGCCACACGCCGGCGGCGTCGGGAAAAGCGCGTAACGGGCGGCCCTCCCGATCGACCACTAGGCGGGCAAAGAGTCGCTCATGTTCCGGCAAATGCAGCGGAAATAGCCGGTCCAGAAGGTTAAACGCGCCGAGGATTGCCAGCACCGTCACGGCTCCCCACAACAGGAGGGCATAAGGGCGCTGGCGGAGCTTTGTCCACATTAGGGCGCGACCACCTCGATAGCAGGCAGACTGCGACCTATGGCGCGGGTTTCGGGGCGGTACATATCTTCCACCAGAGGCGGCGGGACCTGGTAGGTTCCGGGTGTCACCGCGCGCACCAAAAAGAACAGATGACCGGGCCGCCAGTGGGGTTGATCCAGGGCGGCAACAAACCGGTCGTCGCGGTATTCACGGTGCTTAAGTGGAGTGGCTTCCTGAAGTTCTCGTAAGGACTTCCCGTCGATACGAAACTCATCCAGCTTGATTGCATGTTCGAGATTCTGATTTTCCAATTCAAAGCCCGCCGGTAACAAATGCACGAGTAGAGCATCGGGTACGCGCTCTTTAGCAGTGAGAATAATGTGCACCAGGAACAGATCGCCGGTTTTTACTTTTTGCGGTGTGACAGCTTGGCCGGTGATGGTGTACCAGTTGCTATCGACCGTTATGCCGGACGTCATAGGCGCGGGCGGCTCTTTGCCATAGCCGTTGAGAAAAATATCGGCGTAGAGTGGCTGAGCGTGCTGTGAGGCTAGCGTAAAAGTCGCCGCCAAGTCCTGCGCGTCCAAATGTTTGCGCCACGTACCCTGAGTAGATAGGGGCTGTTTGGCGCCACCCCCCAGCTGCCATTCGGCTTCCCAGGTTTGCTCGGCATTTTGCTCTAAAGCAATGCCCGCCAAAAATAAGGTGGCGCGTTCCTGGGTGCTGAACCATTGGCGCGCCCGGGTTGCGTCGCGCAGCTTCAAGCTGAGATCCAAAGCTTCATCTGTTAGCTGGTTGTGGCTGAGCAACAGGTGAATCATCTGTCCTAAATCGCGCACGGGCGAGCCGTAGCCACCCAGATAAACATTGATAGGAGGCATATTCTTCACGCCCTTCTGCAAGGCTTCCCGACCGGTTTTTTGATCCCCCATATTGATCAGGGCGAGGCCCAGATGCACTTGAGCAAGGCCACTTTTGGCGTGTTGAAAGTCTCGCTGATAAAGCGTGCGCAAAGCTCCGAGCGGCGCTTGTTTAACTTGGCTGAGCACATAGGCGGCATAGGCGCGGCTGGCAAAGGCGTAATGCTGCGGCTCCTGCGACCAAGGCTGACCGATAAAGGGGCCGCTGCTATTGAGGTAAAACGTCAAGCGTTGCAGGGCTTTATCCAGAAGGCTGGCCGGCACATCCAGCCCCTGGTCCCGGGCGTCGAGCAGAAAGTCGGTGGCGTAAGCCGTCAGCCATTGGTCTTCCTCTGAATCCCGATCCCAAAGGCCGAAGGCGCCGTTGTTCTTTTGCAGGCGAGCCACGCGATCGACCGCCACTTGCAGCCACTGGCGGCGCTCTTCCTCAGCGATGGGTTTGAGGTTAAAGCGCGCCTGATTGGCCGCGCTGGCATGTAGAAGCGGATGGGCGCGGCTGGTGGTTTGTTCCAAGCAGCCGTAGGGATAGGCGAGGAGTTCGCGCAGCTGGTCGGCCACCTGAAGATTCACACTGGAGCTCAGCTCCACGGAACCTTGCAGGGTGGCGGGGATGGCTGTGGCCAAGGTATTAGCGGTTACTGTCACGCTCTCGCCCGACTTTAAGACTCGCTGCTGCCGCAAGGTGGTGGCCGGGTAAGCGGGGCGTACACCGAGGTGCCATTCGCGCTCTAAAAGCCCGAGTTGTTCACTGGTTAAGTGGACACTGATGCGGCCGCTGCCGTCAAAGCCGGTAGCGGTGACCGGCGCGCGCACAGTGGTTTTTTGCCGAGGCTCCAGGGTGAACGACTGTTCGAGTGCCGCCATTTCAACGGGTGCGTCGGCACTTAACGACAACTGAAATGTTTGGGTTTCCTCGGTCATATTTTGTAGGTCTAAGGCAATTTGGGCTCGGTCGCCATAGGCGAGGAAGCGCGGCATAGCGATTTCCATAACCACTGGCGCGGCCACGGTGACCTCGGCTTCGCCGCTGCCAAATTGCTCATCTCCGAAGGCCACCGCCATAAGCCGGAGGCGGCCGTTAAAGTCCGGCAAGTTCAGCGGAATCTCGGCTTCGCCGCTCTGCAGCGCGACCGGCCCGTGGAAGAGGGAGACGATCTGCACATCGGATTGTGGCGCTTTGCCGCCGCGCGCAAGGTCCGCATCGCCGCCAAAGCGCAATTTGGCTTTATCGGCGCGCTGACTTTCGATCACGTCGCTGTAGATGTCGCGGAGTTCGGCGGCATAGCGGCGCGGGCCAAAAAAGTATTGGAAAGGGTCCGGCGTTTTAAAATTGCTGATATTCAGCACGCCCACATCCACGGCGGCGAGGGTGACAAAGGCTGGCGGTGGACCGGAGGGAGAGGTCACTTTTATGCGCGTGTTGAGCGTTGTGGAGGGACGCGACTTTTCCGCCGCGTCGATCTGAATTTCCAAGCGCCGTTGTTCCCGGTCGAGAGGTAAATGAATTAGCCCCAGGCTGCGCTTGGGGGTGATTTGCCGAGTTTTTCCGGTGGGCTCGATCAACAGGGCCGTGAGATACAGGTTGTGACTTTGCCATTCCTCGGCAATAGGAATATCCAGGCTAAGTCCCTCGGCGGGTACATGCAGCTGCTTGCTCCACAGGGGGCGGTCGCTCTCCACCATAATCAGGGCTTCACCCGCCGCCGGCGGTATAACCTTCAGCTGCACTTTATCGCCGGCCTTGTAACGGGGTTTGTCGAGGGCGAGATTGATGCGGTCGGGCCGCGCCGCGCCACGGTTTTCTGCGTTTTGCCAATCGTGATACCAGTCCTCGCCAGCGAAAAAACGCACACTGGAGATTTGGCCGCTGTCCAGATCTTTTACTTCCAATCGATGACTGCCCCAGTCGACCGGGAAGCGAACCTGGGCGGCCTGTCCTTGCGTCAAACTCAGCGATTGGCTCGCAACCGGAAACTCTTTTTCACTCCAATCCCAATGCCAGCCCTGATGGTCGTTGTACTGCCAGAAGTACTGGCGATCTTCGCGCACGAGAGTCGCTTCCAGTTTGGCGGCGGCCCGCAATTCACCGGTTAGAGTGGCTTTCACTAAATCAAAGGCCACCACTGTGTTAGCGGGAGGATTGTCGGTGCCAAATTGCGGCCGGATGCCGATCAGGCTCTCGGCCGGCCAGATAAGAACGGGGTGCGAGCGGGTGACGGGGCGTCCGCCGGATTCGTAAAGGCTAGTGGTGACCTGGACTTTCAAAGGTGACTGCAGCTCCGACCAGCTGGTGGGAATGGGCAGTTCGGCTCTGCCTTGTGGGTCGAGGGTAATATCCGCCAGATCTTGATAGGAAGTGAAAGCCTTATCGAGCAAGTGACCGAATTGATAATGCTTCAGCTCCGCCACTGGCGAGCGCCAGTGCTCGGCTTGGTAAAAGGCGCTCAGGCGATTGCTATCAGCGGGTGCTCCGTAGAGATATTCCCCGTGAATGGGCAGCCTAATGGCATCCGTGGTGGAGGTGACGACTGTGCGCTCGGCCCCCTCGGCCAGGGTAAGCTTCATCCGCTCCGGCAGAAACTCTTCTACGTTGAATGGGTAGGTAACCGTTTGTTGGAGCGCACCGGAGACCGCCAGTTGCCAGCGTCCTGTGGGCGCATCGGTGGGGATCGCCCACTCGGTTTGGTAGTAGCCAGCGTCCCCTGGCTGCCACTTAAATTCTTTGAGCGTGGCGCCATTGGGGCCGCGCACAACCGCATCGAGTACTGGCGCTTGAGTTTTGCGGCCGTCGAAGTCGCGCAACAGACCGCTGACGATCAGGGTTTCGCCGGGGCGATAGAGGTCGCGAGGGGAGTAGATAAAAAGCTCAACCGGCAGTTGCGGGCGTTTGCCGAGCTCGAACTCCGAAAGGTCCAGGGCCGGTTGTTGCAGATCGATCAAAGTCAGTTGTTCTTTGGTGCGCGCCAGCAGCACGCGGGCTTTTTTGAGGTCTTGGCTAAAACTCGCCATCCCTTCAGTCGTGGTGGTGTTTTCCTGCAGCACCTGACTGTCTTTATCCAATAATTGCAGCTGGACGTTTGCCAGAGGTTTGCCGGTGGCCAGGGAGCTGGTGTGAACATCCAGTTGGTTTCGATATTGGCGAATATGAGCGCCTATGTCGGTGACGGTAAACCAAGTGATATGTTTTTGGTCGTATTCACCCGCAGCCCGCATGACCGCGAAATACAGTCCCGGTTGCTTGAGCGCGTCTAACGTGTGAATGGGCAGATCGCGCTTGGTGCGCGTGTTGTGTTGCGGGGCAAGCTCGAAGCGTCCGCTGTAGGCTAAATCGCCGTACTGCTTTAACTGGCCGGCGTACCAGCTGTAGCGACCGCTGTTTCTGGATTGACGGAGAAACTCTGCAAAAGATGACTCTTTGATACGAAAAAAATCCACATCTATAGCGGCAACGTTAACGGTGACCACTGGCAGGCCGGAAGCGTAACCCACTGGCAGTACAGAGCCGCGGCTTTCGAAACTGACGGAGGGTTGGAGCGCGCGTGTCGTTATGGTGGCGGATTTGGCTTCCGTTAAAACACTGCCATTCATAGCACGCAAGCCTGGGTTAATTGCGACTTGGTATTTTGTTTGCGGCTCCACATTCATAAACCACACCTGCTTGCGATCTTCACCTATGACCCAGGCACCTTCGACTTTACCTTGCTTGGGCTGCTGAATTTGCAAGTAGGGCTGGATGTCTTGTCCCGGATCGACCTCGGTTGCCAAAGTCACCGCAATGCCGTTTTTGCCGTCGCGATTGCGCTCCGCAATATCGAGCACCGCCATAGACAGGGTGTTGGGTTCCGCTGGTTCGGAGGTGACCGATGGGGCGCCTTCACTTGTGGGGGCGGGCGGCGGAGCCGGCTTGTCGCCGCAGGCCGACAAACCGAGTAGCAAAAGGTAAATCCAGAAAAAGGAACGGGCGGCCATGCGGTGTCCTCAGAAAATAAAAAGGAGTGAATAGAAGAATAAATAGAAATTCGGGCTTAACGGGTGAAAAACTATGACGAATTATGGCACAGGTCTGCGCCGGGTTCTGGTCGGCAGGCAAGCGGAGGGGTTTAATGCGGCTTCTGCAGCTGTGATGAAATGCCCGTAGAGTTCAAATGTTGAACATCCAAATCTTCGCTAGGTTCTGATCGACTTGTGGCAGGCTGATGTTGTCAAGTTGAGACAGCCCGCCCGAAAGCGTCTGAGCACGATTATCGAGCAGGTTTTTTTCTAGGTAGAGCTTGAGTTGCCGTTTGAGTTTATCGATGTGATAAATGATTTCCTGCATCATCAAATACGCCTCTTCCACTTCCTGATAGGCGTGAATGAGCTTGTCGGACTGAATCTGATCGAGCCAGCGAATATAGGCCATATTAACAATGCCCGACTGAGCGATGGACATGGTGATGTGGATGATCGCGTTTTGCAAACTGGAGAGTTTTGGATCGTCGTGCTGACAACCTATGGCATTGGCAATATCGGCCGATATATTCACGCACTCGGCGATGTAGGCATTGCGCTCTTTTACTGCTGCGATTACCTCATCGGCAAGCGCGGTCGGAATGCTGTGATGATTTTCCTCCGGCAACTCCCGGAGCAGCATAATCAGCTGGTTTGTCGCCAAGCTAAAGCGGCTGTGCTGATTCATCTGAATGATTGGGATCAGCTGACGCATCGATTTACCGTGCGGCTTGAAGTGTTTGGTAAATATGGCGTTTACGCTGTCCAGCAAATTTAGCAGCTGGCCTTCATGGCTTAAAGTGGCGCCTAAGCGGCCCCTCGGATAACCCGTGCCGTCGACATTTTCGTGGTGCTCCAAAACGGCTTTGCCCACCACATTACTAACACTCGGTATTTCCTTGACGATATTAAAACCTATGATGGGGTGGGACTGGATTTGTTTCCATTCCTCCAGGGTAAGCGCGCCGGGCTTATCGAGAATTTCGGCATTGATGTGGACCATCCCGATATCGTGGCAAAGCGCAGCGATAAAAAAATCGCGGATGTCACTTATCTTGCCTCCCATGCGCTTGATCAAAACAGTGCCGAGCCAAGCGCAAAACATCGCTTGCTCGAAAATACTCGGCATCAACAGAGACAGTACCGTCAACTTCTGGCGCAACAGAGTGAACTGACAAAAATAGTCGCACAGTTTTTTTAATTCGGTTGTGTCGGTGAAGCGTTGCAAAAAATAAGCAGTGCTGGAGTTGCTGTTGAGATAAACCGAGAAGCGCCCAAAAAGGGCGGGGGCGTCGAGTTCGTTTTCGATTACAACGGAGTGTTCCAGAGGCTTCAGCAGCTTGAAGCGCGTAATTTTATCCACCATCTGCGGAGCGATGCGGGAGCCCTTTTTAACGAGGACCTGCCCCTGCGCATTGCAGATATCATCCGTGGCAACAACATCCTGAACTTCATTAACCTTGGCTAAATGGCTTGCATAAGCATCCATAAAAGCGCGTCCTCTCAGCTTTTTTGGTAGTTACGACAGCTCTTATTCCGGCAAGAGCTTGATCGACGACAGCTCCAATGGGATGCGGAGTGACGGCGGGTTATTTCAGCAATCTCAGAAGTATAGTTATCTTCACGATGGATGCGAATTTGTACACCTGAGCCTGTAGGAGACTGGGAGCGACAGCGGATGTATGGCAAGGGGGTTTAAGTATCATCCGCTGGGGATGTAAATGGCACGTATATCGTTGACGTTGGTGCGGGTGGGGCCTGTTACCAAGAGGTCGCCCAGGCCGGCGAAAAAATCATAGCTGTTGTTGTCGCCCAGCAATTGCGCGGCATCCAATCCCAAAGTCGCCGCCCGGGTGAGCGAATCGGGGTACAGCAGGGCTCCGGCATTGTCCTCTGAACCATCGATGCCATCGCTATCGGCCGCCAACGCATAAATGCCGCTGCGGCCTTCCAGGGCCACGGCTAAGCTCAGCAGAAACTCGCTGTTGCGCCCACCTTTACCCCGGCCGCTTAAGGTGACGGAGGTTTCGCCGCCGGACAGCAATATGCAAGGCGGGCGGATGGGTTCTCCCATGTCTTGCACCGATTTGGCAATGCCTGCCATCACTTTGGCAACCTCCCGCGCCTCTCCTTGAATTTGATCGCCGAGAATCAGCGGGGCGACCCCGCAGCGTTGCGCGAATTTTGCGGCGGCTTGTAAGGCGTTCGCCGCTGACGCAATGGTGTGGAATGGGTGGGGAAGTAACTGATGGGGTTTAGGCGTTTCCGCTTGTGGACTGCATAACCACTGCCGCACCTTGACCGAGATAGGGATCCGGTAGCGCTCCAGGATCGCCAGCGCCTGTGCAGAAGTCGTTGGATCCGCGATCGTGGGGCCGGAGGCTACGACAGCGGGATCGTCGCCGGGTACATCGGAAATCGCGTAAGTCGTCACCAACGCCGGTTCGCACATTTTTGCTAAACGTCCTCCTTTTACGGCGGACAAGTGCTTACGCACACAGTTGATCTCAGCGATGGCCGCGCCACTACGCAACAGCGCAGCGTTGATTTGTCGCTTTTCGACCGGTTCTATAGAGAGTGCAGGAAGACTCAATAAGGAAGAGCCTCCCCCCGACGCCAAAAACACAATCCGCTCATCCGGCCGACGGCTGCTTAATAGCTTTAACAGCTCGGCAGTGGCATGCTCCCCCGCGCGGTCAGGCAAGGGGTGGCCCGCTTCAATAACGCGGATATGGCGACACGGCACAGAGTGGCCGTGGCGGGTAATCACCAAACCGCGCACCGGCCCTTGCCAATGCTCTTCAAATATTTGTGCCATAGCGGCGGCTGCTTTGCCGGCGCCGAGCACCAGTACAGGGGCTTGGCGCTCGGTGGGCAAGTAACGGGGTAAACAAGCTTTGGGGTGAGCGGCGGAGACCGCCTGTTGAAATAGGTGATTGAGAAAGCGGGAAGCGGGGATCATAGCGGTGCCCGAGCGCGGAAAAAGCATCATGATTCCCCAGAAGC
>CAYZVN010000023.1:20324-27477 GCA_964482025.1 uncultured Saccharophagus sp.
GTAAGGGGAGAGGCGTGGAGATCGAGCGGTTGAGCGCAATTAGAGAAGTGCAATAGAAAGCGCCCTTGCACATCGCGCGGTATTCGCGATCTGCAAGAGCGCTTACATCCTGCCATCCTTGGAAAACTGTATTCCGAGTCCCCGCAAATCCTTTGCCGTTGGCTTTCCGTGCCTGCGTTGCCTTCTTGGCGGTGTTCTTCTTGTGTTCCTACCCTGTGTGTCCTGTGCTGTCCTTAAGTGGGCTTGTCCGTCTTCCGTTTATTTCCCTCTGCCCGTGCGTCCCAGCTTTCCAATCCCGTCTTCCATAAATTGCTCTTCCTGAGCTGATGCTGTCCTAGATCCTGTGCATCCCCGCGGGGCCTTCCTGATCCCGCTGCCACTACTTGTGTGAGCGCCCTCGTCCGGGGCATCCTTGCCGGTGGCGTCGTCCCTCCTTTGCCACCTCTATCCGTTCCGACTCCATGTCGTATTTCCTACCGCCTCTCCTTGGCGTTTTGGGCTCTTCCGTGTCCTTGCTGTATGTTGAGCATTGTCCAGGTTTGCCGAGACCTGCAATAGTGGCGGAGCGCTGATTCGCTTGTAGGATATTGACCATAGTCATCTGTGAGCCAAACGCCGATTTGTGGCGAGATCGTTGCCGCTGCCCCACCTGGTGGCTACAATCCCGCGGCTGTCGGCGGCCCCGGCAGCCTGCAATCCATGCCTATGCCGAGCCCATCGGCAGACCTGAGGAGGTTATATGTCCCGCGACCAGCTCGTGATATTCGATACTACATTGCGCGACGGCGAACAGAGCCCTGGCGCCTCTATGACGAAGGACGAGAAAGTCCGTATCGCTAAAATGCTGGAAAAAATGCGGGTGGACGTGATTGAGGCGGGGTTCGCGATCGCCAGTCAGGGGGATTTTGACGCTGTTAAGGCGGTGGCCAATGCGGTGAAAGATTCCCGTGTCTGCAGCCTCGCCCGCGCGGTGCCGGCGGACATCGACCGCGCCGCCGAAGCGCTGAAAGGTGCCACCGCACCGCGTATCCATACTTTTATTGCGACCTCGCCCATCCATATGAAGTACAAGCTCAACATGGCGCCCGAGCAGGTGCTGGAGCAGGCGATCAAGGCGATTCAGCGGGCCCGCCAATATACGGACGATGTGGAATTCTCGTTAGAAGATGGCAGCCGCTCTGATTTCGACTTTATGTGCCGCATTACCGAAGCCGCGATTGCCGCTGGTGCCAGCACTATTAATATTCCCGACACGGTCGGCTACGGCGAGCCGGGAGAATATGGCGCTATGTTCCGCCGGTTGATCGCGGGGGTGCCCAATTCCGACAAAGCCATTTTCTCCACCCACTGCCACAACGATCTCGGCCTGGCGGTGGCGAACTCTCTGGCGGCGGTGATGAATGGTGCGCGCCAAGTTGAGTGTACGATCAACGGCCTCGGCGAGCGCGCCGGCAATGCGGCTTTGGAAGAAATTGTCATGGCGGTGCGCACCCGCAAAGATCTCTATCCTGTGGAAACCCGCATAGCGACCGAGCATATAGTCGCGACTTCGCGCATGGTGGCGACGGTGACGGGCTTCCCTGTGCAACCAAACAAGGCCATAGTCGGCGTAAACGCGTTTGCCCACGAATCCGGCATCCACCAAGATGGCGTGCTTAAGCATCGCGAGACTTATGAAATCATGCGGGCAGAAGATGTTGGCTGGAATGCCAATAAAATTGTGTTGGGCAAGCACTCCGGTAGAGCCGCAGTGAAAGCGCGGTTTGAAGAGCTCGGCATCACCTTTGATACCCCTCAGCAACTGGCGGACGTTTTCGAGCGTTTTAAGGCGCTGGCAGATAAAAAACACGAAATTTTTGACGAAGACTTACATGCTTTAGTGGCTCAGGTCCAGCAGCCGGAAGTGCAAGAGACCTATGAGCTGATCGATCTGGAAGTGTGTAGCAAAACCGGTACCGTGCCCCAGGCGGCCATCACACTGCGAGTCAAAGGCGAGACGCGGACCGCAACGGCGGAGGGCAGTGGTCCGGTGGATGCGACTTATAAAGCGATTGAGGCAATCGCCAAAAGTGGCACTGATTTGTTGCTCTATTCGGTCAACGCCATCACCCAAGGGACCGACTCCCAAGGTGAAGTCACGGTGCGCCTTGAGCGCCGCGGTCAGATCGTCAACGGTGTAGGCGCGGATACCGATATAGTCGCAGCTTCAGCGCAGGCGTACTTGCACGCGCTTAACTTACTGGAATACGGTCATTTGAGGTCACATCCTCAGCGCGGCGTGTAGCGCTTTATTAGCGGAATGCGCTATGACGAATAACTCTTAATTGTGGAAACGATGATGAACGAGCGGTTGCGCATGGAATACCTAGAGGCAATGGGCATTGCCATGTTCGTGCCGCGCCGGGTGCTGCCGCACGCTAAGGCGTCGCTGCCGGCCGCTCTACCCCAAAGTGTGAGTGAGGAGCCCGCTGCGGCAACGCCCGTGGAGCCGGCCGAGGTATCAGCACCTAAGCCGACTGCACCGCGCGCTGCGCCTGTGGCCGTCAGCGACATAATGGATAGCCTCACTCGCCCAAGCGCGCCGGCAGAGCCTGCGCCGCCACCTGAGGTTGCACCAGAGGCTGAGGGTGCCTCAGTGGCTGAGGTGGAGTCCTCGGTGCAGTTTGCGCTTAGCATCTGGCGGCCTTCGCCAGCGTTAATGATCCTCGATTCTCGCCACGCCGGCGGCGCTTTGCCGACCCAGGCCCTGCTGGACAATATCCTGCGGGCCAAGGGTATACGCCTATCATCCACTAAGCCCGATATCCTGATCTGGCCACCCGGCGGCATGACGCCCGCACCGGGTTGGCGAGCTGCGCGAGAAATGCTGCAGGCTTTTTTGCAAGCTCGACTGGAGCGCCAGCCAGTGCAGTACCTCTGGTTGATGGGGGAGAGCGCCTGTAACGCGGTATTGGCGAACCAGCCCTATCAAGACAATCTCGGCAAGGCGATTAATGTCGATGCTCTCGGCAGTCTTGCGGTGATATTGCCGTCGCTGGCGGACATGCTGCAGCAACCGGCGCTCAAAGCGCGCACCTGGGCGGCGATCCGCGCTCATCATGTCGGTTGAACTGCGACTGCCGGGGCCGTTCGAGCTGCGCGGCGCCAACTTCGAAAGTACGCGGCTGAGTTTGGCGGATCTGGATGACATCTACGCGCTTGAAGTGCGCAGCCATGCTTATCCCTGGACGCGCGACAATTTGCGCAGCTCCATCGAATCCCATACCTGCATCGGCTTGCGATATGGCAATCGCTGGGCTGCCCATGCGATTTTGTCCTTCGCGGCGGGAGAGGCGGAGCTGCTGTTATTTGTCATCGACAAAGACTGGCAGGGCAAGGGCCTGGGCTGCCAGTTTCTGCAGCGGCTGGTGCAAGCGGCAAAGGCAAAAGCGCAGACGATTTTCTTGGAAGTGCGCGCTTCCAATGACGCGGCAGTGGCGCTCTACGAAAAAATCGGCTTTCACCAAGTGGGGGTGCGCCCGGGTTACTATCCGGCCGGGAGTCGCCGCGAAGACGCCCTCGTCCATGCCCTAGATCTTGCTTTTTGGGACGTTTGATTCACATCCGGTTGTGGAACTGCGCTAAGGCCCAGGTATACTTGCGCCTTTTTTGGGCCGATAACTGGAATGACCACGGATCTTCTCGCAGACATCAAGCGGCGTCGCACCTTCGCCATCATCTCTCACCCGGACGCCGGTAAAACCACCATTACCGAAAAGCTGCTGTTATGGGGCAATGCCATTCAGTTGGCGGGCTCCGTCAAAGGTAAACGCGGTCCTCACGCTAGGTCGGACTGGATGACCATGGAGCAGGAGCGCGGCATTTCGGTGACGTCATCGGTCATGCAGTTTCCTTACAAAGAACGCGTGGTCAATCTTCTCGATACCCCCGGCCACGAGGACTTCTCTGAAGATACTTACCGCACTCTCACCGCCGTCGACTCGGTATTGATGGTGATCGACGGTGGTAAAGGGGTGGAGGATCGCACCATCAAATTGATGGAGGTTTGCCGCCTGCGCGACACCCCGATCCTGTCGTTTATCAACAAAATGGACCGGGATATTCGCGATCCAATCGAAGTGTTGGATGAGATTGAAGAGGTGCTCAAAATTCGCGCCGCACCCATCAATTGGCCCATAGGCATGGGAAAGGAATTCAAAGGCGTTTACAACCTCTACACCGACACCATTCACGTGTTTCAACACGGCATGGGGCACACGATTCCGGACGATATCCAAATTCACGGTCTCAACAGCCCCGAGGCCGATAAATTATTGGGCTTATATGCGGAGGAAGTGCGCGCGGAAATTGAACTGGTGCGCGGCGCAACTCACGAATTTGATCTTGAGGAGTATCTTCAGGGCAAATTAACCCCGGTATTTTATGGGACGGCGCTCGGCAATTTTGGTGTGCGGGAGATGCTGGACCATTTCGTCGAGTGGGCACCCCCACCCCAGGCAAGAAAGACCAATGTGCGCGAAGTGCCCGCCGACGAGCCCAAGTTCTCGGGCTTTATTTTTAAAATTCAGGCAAATATGGATCCCAAGCATCGCGACCGAGTCGCGTTTATGCGGGTGTGCTCGGGGGCTTATAGCCAGGGCATGAAAATGCACCATGTGCGCTTGGGCAAAGATGTGCGCATCAGCGATGCGGTGACCTTTTTGGCCGGGGATCGCAGTGCCGTAGAAGAGGCTGTGTCCGGCGATATTATTGGTTTGCATAATCACGGCACCATCCAAATCGGCGATACCTTCACCGAGGGTGAAGCGCTGAAATTCACCGGCATTCCGCATTTTGCTCCCGAATTATTCCGCCGCATTCGCTTGCGCGACCCGCTCAAGACCAAACAATTACAGAAGGGTCTACAGCAATTATCGGAAGAGGGATCTACCCAGGTTTTCTTTCCCTTGAACAGTAACGACATCATTGTTGGTGCCGTCGGTGTGCTGCAGTTTGAGGTGGTGGCGTATCGCCTGAAAGACGAGTACAAGGTCGATGCGATCTACGAAAATGTGAGTGTCGCCACCGCGCGTTGGGTGGAGTGCGAGGATGCGAAAAAATTCGAGGAGTTCAAGCGCAAATGTGCGGACAACCTCTCCATTGATGGCGGCGGACACCTCACTTATCTGGCCCCCACGCGCGTGAACTTATCGCTGGCTCAGGAGCGCTATCCCGAAGTCGTCTTCCGCTCAACGCGCGAGCACTGATCCGCTTGCAGGAAACTTAAGCCGGCGCTTTTCGCAGAGCGCCAGCCAAAAGAGCGATCAAATAAACTGGTCTGCTACTGCGGCGATGGACGCTGCCATCTCACAGAGTTGATCGAGCTGTTGTTTACTTAAGCCGAGATCGGTGAAGACTCGGTCTCGCGCCAGCGCGGCTTTGGCCGCGGAATTTGGCCCTTTGCTGAATAAACTCGCTAAGCGTGCCCCTGCGGCGGTGGTCATCGCTTGCTCTCGCGCTTCCCCCGCCACGCGGTAGTCCAGCCAATGGGTGGCGACCGCGCTTACCACTTCTGGCATTTCCCAAGCCTGCAAAACTTTTAGTGTTGCGCCATATTCGAACTGGTCCGCCAGAATCATCAAGTCCTGATAACTCAAGTGCATCCGGTGGCGCACCGCGCAGTCCAGTGCCGCTTCCAACACCACTGGGCGACCAATGCTTTTGCATAAGCCGCTGATCAGGGCCGCTTCTATCTGGCGGCGGCGCAGCAGCGCGACCTGTCGCGACCACAAGCCGCAAAGAATGGCTTGGCGCAACTGCTCGGTAAGGTATTGCGTATGGCCGGGCGCGTTAAAAACCCCGGTATTGAAGCTGAGGGCAAGGGCGAGGTCGGCGGCGGTGCGCTGCCCGATATGGGTGACTATGGCCGCCAGACAGCTCTCGGCCACCGGGCCGAAAAAACCGCTGCAGCTAATCTGGGTAAGTCTGTCCGCCAGTGTTCGGTCGGCAGCGATGAGCGCGCTCAGTTGTGCTGGCTCAGCGCCGGGTGTGCGGGAAACCTGCAGGCATTTCGTTACTAAGGGTGGCAGAGAGGGCACATGGACCGCGTTGTTCTGCAGGCGATTGTGCAGGGAATCGGCGATCACCTGTAACTGGATGGGATTTTCCATATAAATCGGCTGCTTCTTAGTAGGCGTTTTTTCATTGCGCCGTATAAATTTAGACTCAAAATGCGGTTTTGCACGAATTCTTATTACAAAAGTTTCCAAGATGATAACAAAACGCCGAAGTTTGAAACTAATGGCGCAAATAACAACATTGGGGCGTTTAATATAATGTGCGACTGGTATTTATGTAGGGCTTAGCTAGATTCAAAGAGTGCCCATCGCGCGGCCTTCTTTTCATTTAGCTAGATAAGCCTATGTCGTATGAAGTACTCCTGGTAAGCCCGCAATTGTCTGCCCTGGGTCGGGCGGTGGCTAATTTTTTTTCGGCGGATATCGCAACCAGCGCAGATGGTGTTCCGCAGATGATGGCGAATAGACGTTACCGCATAGTGGTAATGGATCTGATTAATGATTCGCCCATCGACTTAGGCTCTTGCCAAACCCTATTGCAACAAGACTGTATGCACGCAATGCCACTGGTGGCGCTGACGACGGATTATTCGGTCAAAGACAAAGTGAAGGCACTGGAGATCGGCTGCGACGATCTTATCGACAGCAAGACCACACCGGACGAGGTGTTTGCCCGCATCACCAAGAGCATTTTTCATCAGATCGCCAATTCACAACTTAACCAAAGGCTGTTGCTCGCCACCGAAACTGCGCGCAACGTTATGGTGGATAAGAGCGACCTTGAGGCCAATATCCAGTTTCTTCTACAGATTCAGAATTGCGATAACTTGGATCAACTGGGGCAGCAATTCTTCGCTACCATCCAGCATTACGAACTTACTTGCAGTTTGCAGATGCGCAGCGAAATGGGAAAAAAGGATATGGAAGCCCACGGTATGGCCAAGCATTTGGAATCGCAATTGCTGTTTCAGCTTAAAGACAGTGGCCGCTATGTCGATTTTGGACCGCGCACGATTATTAACTTCGATCGAGTTTCGCTGCTGATTAAAAATATGCCGCTTCAAAACCCGGAAAAATGCTACTCGATAAAAGAAAAT
>CAYZVN010000023.1:27577-39026 GCA_964482025.1 uncultured Saccharophagus sp.
ATTCGTGAGAATCGTCCGCCCGATGCGCACAATGTGGTGGAGTTGTTTTAAAGGGTTTTATTCTTTCCCCGAATAAAACCCTTTATGCCCGTGCGCGACCCGCCGGGCGATTGGATTACCTAACAAATTTTCCGAGATTCAGTAATTGCGTTTCGCCGTTACTGTCGTCGATGCCATCATTGTCATTGATGACATAAAGCGTACCGTCTCGAGTCACCGCAGAACCTTCAATTTTCTCCAAAATCAATCCTCCCGGCTGGCGCAAATCGTCCATCAGGTCGCGCACCAGAGTTTTACGAATGATCTCGCTCTCGGCCAAATCTTCAACAGCAAATGTGTACAGTCTTTTAATGGCGGCATCGGGGCCGGCTTGATTGTCGCGTTCGATCACTAAAAACTCGCCATTACCCAGCGCGGTTAAATCTGAAAGCCCAACCCAGCCGCCATTTGGCGAGGCCACTTCCTCTAACGGATAGGAATAAAATGTCCAGCGACCATCGGCGGGGTCGAGTACTCCTATGCGTGGATGATCTTCGCCGGTCCAGGGACGTTGAAATGCGACATACACTTTGCCGCCGGACTCGGCGATGCCTTCGAAGCCAAAGCGAATTTGCCGAGCGTTAATATCGTCAGGCAGTGTAAATACCTGTTCAATGGTCCCGTAGGCATCCGTTTTTATCACCATGTTCACGCTGTTGATTGGCCGGTTAGGATCGTCCAAAGTGCCGCTGCCTTCTGATGCAAGCCAAAAGCCGCCGTCGCTCGCTTGAGCAATCGCTTCCGGGTCGAGATTGACGGTCCAGAGTCCGGCTGGCCACCCAGATCAATACTGTGAATTAAACGACGTGTGGCAATTTCCACAATTTCAAGACTACCGGCGACGTCTACATAATTTTCCGAACGATTAACCGCCACCAGGGCATGAGCGTCTACCACGGCCACCGACGTTGGCTCTGCCGCCAAATCCAAAGCGCCGAGTCCAACCGGTGCGGCGGGATCGGCAATATCAATAAATCCCACCTGTTGCGCGGGGCTGTTGCTGTAGATCAGCGTCATTCCATCCTGGCTCGACGCGACAATCTCGGCGGCGGTTTCTAGGTCGCTGTCACAGTCGCTACCCAATTGGGCGCACACCGCAAATGTGGCGATGCGATTGAAATGCATCTGAGTGTTCATCTTGCCGCCGTTGCAAATCGCTTGGCGATCGTGGATTTCGCTGTCGTCCAGCACACCGTTTTGGTTGGTGTCGTGTCCGCTTTCAATCATAAGGCCGCCTTTATTGCAGGCATTGCTACCTGTCGCCAGCTGGCGCTGGCGGACCAGGCTGGCCAGTCCATCTGCGCCCTTGAGGCCTTGCACATTCGTTTGGTTGGTGTCGTCTTTGCACCCCAGTAAAAACAGCGGCAGTGCTATAGCGACGAAGCTCAATTGGGTTAAAGGGATTTTCATGCAGGTCTCCGTGATTGCATGGCTTGAAATCGACGGAAGACTAGTGCGCCAAAATGACAGAAGAGAGGCGTTTTTATGACGTTTTTATTGCACTCATCCCATAAGTGCGACGAAGCCCATAACTCCAGGTTATGAATGGGCGTGGCTAAAGCTGCACCCTTAGATTGTTTTTTCTGGGCGAAGCGGTACAGAAGTATTAGGGGTAATAAGAAAGTATGTGTTTTTGGTAGAAGAAAACTTTTGTCACCAAAACAATTATTGCCGTTAGTTATTAATAATCGCTTTTCGCTATAAATATCCAGAAATTACGTCCTTTAGGGCATTTCTTATTCTTTATAGAGTTTAATTGCTGTTTATAGATGCGGTTTCAGTATTAAAAATGGCCGATTGGTCTAATCCTTACCTCCCATTAATTAGATCTTTTAATATCACACTAAAGTCTCAGTCACGGTTGCCTTGGCGCCGCTCTCTACATACAATCAGTTCAAATTTGCCGCACAAAATGATTTTCGCGACAGATTTAAGACGGGAATGGATGCTGCAGGGTCAGCGTAAAGTAGCAATCCCGTTCCGACTCAGAGTTGTTGGTGGTTTTGGGTTGATAACAAGAACGAAGCCGCTATTAGAGGTGCAGAGGTTTTGGCATGAAAAAGAGCGTGATAACCACTTTACTGTTGTCTCTCGGGATCAGTGTTTCGGCATCCGCTGCCGACCAATACATTTGGATGGAAGCCGAGAGCGGGGGCGAGCTAAATCCCATAGTCGTCAAATCCGACTTGGCTGCATCGCAATCTATCTACTTGGCACCGTGGAAATGGCCGGATTACTCCCATCGCTCCAAAGATGCCGGCATGATCACCTTCGACACCTACATACCCGAAGCCGGCGACTACACCTTGTGGGCGCGGATGCGTCTGCCCAATACCGGTATGCAACCTTTTGATGTCAGTATCGGCAACGGCGATCCCGCCGATTCCAGTCAATGGGAATCCTGGACAAAAGATTCGCGTTCCAACGTTAAAAGCTGGGGATGGTCGAACTCCGGCGTCACGCAATACTTCACCAAGGGCATGCACACCTTGCACCTCATTCAGCGCGCGGGTGGTCCCGATGTTCATCTGGATAAAATTCTGCTGACTAACGATCTTTCCTATGTGCCTACCGGCATGGGTGCGGCAGAGCCCAGCATTGAATTTGCCAACCCCTATACCAGTCCCGCTGTTGGTAAATATGGGCAGCTGCGAGTTCGGAACGGCCAGTTAACCGACAAGAACGGCCAAGCCGTGCAATTGCGCGGTATAAGCGCACACGGCCTGCAGTGGTTTCCGCTGGTAGAAAAGCAGTCCATTCCGAATATGGCGGAATTTTTTGGCGCCGAGGTTGTGCGGCTCGCAATGTATATCGAAGATTATGCACCCACCGACCCAAGCGATTTTTGGGGCGGTTATATGGCGGATAAAGCGGGCATGATCGCGCGCACCGAGCAAGCGATCGAAGATGCGGTAGCGGCAGGGTTGTATGTATTAGTCGATTGGCATATTCACAATACGCCCAGTAATTACACCAATGAAGCGGTAGAGTTTTTTACTTACATCGCAAAAAAATACGGCCATTTGCCCAATATTATTTACGAAATTTGTAACGAGCCTGTGGCCGTCAGCTGGGCCGGTGGCATTAAACCCTACGCCAATACGGTAATTGCGGCGATTCGTCAGCACGACCCGGACAATATTGTGATCGTGGGTACGCCTACCTGGAGTCAGGACGTTGAAATTGCGGCGCAGGATCCGTTGAGCCACAGCAATATCATGTATGCCTTCCATTTTTATGCCGGCACTCATGATCTCAATACCATGAAAAATAAAGTGGACGCGGCCTTGAATGCCGGTGCCGCCGTATTCGTGTCTGAATGGGGTTCATCGGATGTTGGCACTTCGTACTCGAATTTTGAGGTTGCCAGACAGTGGATGGATTATATGAATCAGCGCAAGCTGAGCTGGGTGAACTGGTCGTTGGGCAACAAAGATGAAAGCTCCTCGATTCTCAAACCGCGCGCTCCTATGTCCGGACCCTGGTTGGATTCCGATCTAACCGAAGCGGGTAAATGGTTAAAACCCTATTTCAATGCACCCCGCGCCGACACCGGCAGTTCCAGCGGCAGCACGGGTGGCACCAGCACAACCAGTAGCTCGTCCAGCAGTTCTAGCAGCTCTAGTAGTTCATCGGGCTCTGTATCCAACAGCCTGGTATTGGAAGCTGAAAATGCGCAGATTGCGAAGGATGTGACGGTGGTAAATAACGCTATGGGCTATTTCGATGCGGGCGATCATTTCGGTTTCCGCAACGTGGATTTGTCCGGCGTATCCGCACTGAAATTGCGCTACGGCAGTGGTGCCAATAATGCAGTCTTTGAGATTCGCGCCGGCGGTGTTAATGGCCATCTGTTGGCAACCGTTAATGTCACCAATACCGGTGGCTACGGCAACTTTAGGGATTTCGATATCAGCCTTAACGCCACCAGCGGTGTCCACGACCTTTACTTTGTCGGTAAATCGGGTGGCGGCATTATGGACCTGGATAAGGTGACCTTAATTAAAGGCACCAGCTCGTCGAAAAGCAGCTCTAGCAGCTCGTCTAGCTCGAGTTCGAGCAGCTCCAGCAGTTCAACCGGCAGCACCGTTCTCCCCCCGGTTGGCAACATTGTGCTGGAAGGTACGCGCGCTAATATCCTTGCGAATGTGCAGGTAGTGGATAACAACGCGGTCGGCTATTTCGATGGCGGTGATCACTTTGGTTTCCGCAGTGTGGATATGACCGGCGTATCGCAATTGGTGTTGCGTTACGGTAGTGCGAATAACCATGGCGATGCTGTGGAAATTCGTGCAGATAATATTAACGGACACTTGCTGGCGACCATTAATGCACGAAATACCGGGGAATACGCCAACTTTCAAGACTTCAAAATTAATATCAATGCCATAACCGGTGTCCGCGATCTTTATTTTGTCGGCAAGTCTGGTTACGGAATATTGAACCTGAATAAAGTCACCTTGGTGAAAAGTGGAAGCTTCGACTCGCGCGACAGCGTGGAATCATCCTCTGTCAGTGGTGCTGCCGCCTGTAACGACGGTAACTCCACCGCGTTAACGAGCAGCATGACGGTAGCTCCCGGTAAGTGCTACAAATACAACCACGGTTCCGGCAAATTGCAGTTGGGCACCTGGAGCATAAGAGAAGCGGCTACTTACGAGGTGAAAAACTGTAAAGGTGTCGTCACGGCTGCGACTCAAGCGCTGAACACTTACACCTCCGTGGCCACCCAGGCGAATTACTGCGATCACTATATCTACATAAAAAGTGCGCCCGGTAATTACAACTTGCAGGTGGGCAGTTGGTAAGGTTTAGGGATCTTTAGATAGACCTATAAAGGCCGCTCGCAAGAGCGGCCTTTTTTGTTTTGCGCTTTTGGTAGACCTGTTAACAAATCGCGTTTGTCGGTGTGCTTTTAACAATGGATTAGCGATGAGGTCACCGTCGATGCAAGGCTCCTCATCATTAAAACTGTGGGGCAAATTATCGCGCTGGGTTTCTTTCACAGAAGCGCAAGAAAAATTTGGACGGTTAGGGGCGTGTTTTTACCCCGAAGGTCTTTTGCTTTCGCATTGAATTCAAAAATAAGAATGGTGCCGGAGGTCGGACTCGAACCGACACGGAGGATTAGTCCGGCGGATTTTGAATCCGCTGCGTCTACCAATTTCGCCACTCCGGCAGGAGTGCGGCCAGGCGGGCCGTGAAGAGGGCGGCATTATAACAGTGAAAGAGCCACCGTCAATACTTGATGTGAAGCGGTTTTCTCACTTTTTTTGTTGGCGTTTGTTTGCCGTTGGAGCGCCCAGGGCGTCACGGTCAGCCGGGGAAGATTTGATAGAAGCCATTGTGCTCAACCAGCGTCAGCGGCGTCTCGTAAAGAGCACTGAGCTGAGCGGACGTTAACACCTGGGATTTGTCCCCATCGACAAATAGCTGGCCGCTTTTCAGCATCACAACGCGCTCTACTTCCGGCAGCACTTCCTGCACATGGTGAGTAACCAGCAGTAGCGTGGTGCCGCTGCGAGCCAGCTCGCGCAAGTCGTTGAGCAGGGCGTGAGCCATTTTCACATCGAGCCCATTAGTCGGCTCGTCGAGCACCAGAATACTCGGCTGGTGCACCAGCGCGCGGGCGAGCAAAAAGCGTCTTTGCTGGCCGGTGGATAAATGCCAGTAGCGCCTTTGTTGTAGATGGGTCAGATCAAATTGCTGGAGTAGCTCATCGACCCGTTGTTGATGCCACTCTTCAACCTCGAAGTGCCCGTGCATGCCAATGGCGCCGAACAGGCCGGACATGACCACATCGCGGCCCAGGACGTGGGCGTCATAGCGGGTTTGCAGATCGTGGGAGACGAAGCCGATGGCTTTGCGTAGCTCCCATAACACGGCTCTTTCGCTGCCGTCGATTTTCACGTAGCTGTTGTCGCGCACCACGGGGTAGAGGTCCCGGGTAAGCAATTTGAGCAGGGTGGTTTTGCCGGCCCCATTGGGACCGAGCACACAGGTGTTTTGACCGCGCCAGAAGGTGAGGCTTAAGTCTTCGAAAACGCAGGTATCGCCCTGGTACACCTTGGCGTTGTGGATATCGAGGTAGGGAATATCCGCGCTGGACGGCTCAGCCCTCATGACGAACGCTTCTGCTGATGCCAAAAGGGCTGGCCGACCACGGGCGTGCTGGGGCTGGCGGTTTGTCGCTTTTGCATAAGGCCGGCGAGAAAGGCTTCGCGGCCGGCTTCCACCGCGCCGCCGAAGGCGCGCGCCATAAGTGCTGGCTGCTGGGCCTTGGCGACGGCGGTGTTCAGCAGCACGGCGTCGAAGCCCATTTCCATGGCCTCACAGGCTTGTGAGGGCGCGCCCAGGCCCGCGTCGACAATCAGCGGAATATCGGGCAGGCGCTCGCGCAGGGTGCGCAGGTTGTACTTATTGAGTAGACCCTGGCCGGTGCCTATGGGCGATCCCCAGGGCATCAAGACTTGGCAGCCCACACCGAGCAACTTTTGGCAGAGTACTAAATCGTCGGTGCAGTAGGGCAATACCTTAAAGTCGCGTTTGACCAGCTCCTCCGCCGCTTCCACCAGCGCGAACGGATCGGGCTGCAGGTTGTAGTCGTCGCCGATTACTTCGAGCTTGATCCACGGGGTGGCGAAGATTTCCCGCGACATTTCGGCGAGGTTTACCGCTTCTTTTACCGATTTACAGCCGGCGGTATTGGGCAGCAGGCGGCAGCCCGTGCTTTTGATGGCCTGCCAAATTTGCGCACCGTCGCGGTCCTTTGGGTTTTGTCTGCGCAACCCGAGAGTGACTATGTCGCAGCCCGAGGCTTCAATCGACTCGAGCATAGCCTGGGGAGACGGATAAAGTGCCGTGCCGAGCAGCAGGCGGCTGCTGAAGGACTCACCGTACAGCGTCAGTGTGTCCTGGCTCATCAGCCACCCCCTACGGGATTGACGATGTCCAGAGTATCGCCGTCTTGCAGTTGGATTTGCGGATATTGGGTGCGCGGCACAAACTCGCCGTTAACGGCAATGGCGAATGCTAAATCCGGATTGCGCTCGCGATAGTCTTGCAGCAGATCGTCCAGGCGGACGGGCTGAGGGAACTGACGAGCTTCGTCGTTAATACTGATGGTAACCATAGTCAGGCTAGGTCTCCTGATATTTGCGTGAATTCGGGGAGGCGCTCAAGCACCTCTTGGACAAGCGTGGGGGCTAACAAGTAGCCATGACGATAGAGTCCATTGATGCGCACAATGTTCTGTGCAGGGAGGCTATGTATGTGGGGGTGAACCTGCTCGTGTTCAATCATCGGCAGGTTGTGCCAGTAAGAGGGGCGCAAATTGGCGTCCAGTTCGAGTATGCGCGCCTCGGCAAACGCGGGGTTTAAGGTGTAGAGCGCGCTGCCCAGCTCCAACATGGACTGCACGCTGACGGGAGAGCGGTCCTGGCTCTCGATTTCGGTGGCGCCGATGATAAAGCGGTTGCCGGGCTTGGGCACTATGTAGAGCTTGTAGCGCGGGTGCATCAAGCGGATAGGGTGGTGGAGCTGCACCTCGTCGGTTTGCACCCAAAGCACTTCCCCGCGCACCCCGCGCAGGTCTTTACGGCTTTGGCGCGCACCCATGCCCCGGCAGTCAAAAATGCAATCAAAGCCAGCCAATGTCTCCTGGTCGAGCTTTGCCTCCGGCAGAAAGTCGACCGACTTACGCGCTACGCATTCCCCTCCCAGGGTCTGAATCTCCTCCAGCAAGCGCGCTAACAGATGCCGGTTGTCCAGATAGGCTTCATCGGGCAAGTAGAGGGCGCGGTCGAACTGGCCGGCAATGTCTGGCTCCAGGCTCTGTAAGTCGCGGCGCTCCAGCCAGCGGGCGTTGTTGTCATCCCCCAGGTGGAAGCGCAGGTCGCGGTAAAACTGCTCCAGCTCCGCCATATCCGCTGGGTGCGCGACGACCAAACTGCCGGGGGCGGCGTAATGCACCGGTTGCGGAGCGGCGGCATTCAGCTCCGCCATCCAATCGGGCCAAATCTGAAGTGAGCGGATGCCCATGTCGTAGATAGCGCGTTCGGAAACCACGACTTCACTCAAGGGCGAGATCATGGCGGCGGCCGTGTAGGCGGCGCTGTGGGGCTGGTGGAGGTCGCCCTCATCGAACACGCAAACGCGGTGTCCGAGCTTAAGAAGGCGCCAGGCTAACAATCGGCCCAAAAGGCCGGCGCCGGCTATAGCGATGGAAAGTGAACTGGACATGACTTGTTCCCTACGCGAGTTCTAACCCGATCAGGTTCAGCGGGTTTCGCGCGATTGCGATCTCAGCCTCGGATTGGTCAACCCTGGCACCCCGACAAGAACCATGCAGTGTAGAGAGGCGCCAGAACCTTAGCAAGGTGGTATTCATTCAGGTGGCGGTGCGCTTTACCTCGCAGTACAGCTCGCCCTTATGCAGTTTGGCGGTGAGCGTTTGCCCCGCCGCGACCTCTGCCGCATCGCGCACCGCTTGGCCTTCGGCGGTGAGCAAAATGGCGTAGCCGCGACTGAGGGTATTCAGTGGACTCACACTGTTGAGCAAACCGGCAACCCGCTGCACGCGCTGTTGCTGACGTTCGAGCTGTTTGCGTTGCGCCGCTTCCAGCCGCAGCCTAAGGACTTGAAGTTGGTGGGCGTGCTTCGTCACTTGCGCTTGCGGATTGCACCGCTGTAATTGATGAGCAAGCCGCTCAAACTGCTGCTGAGCGTTGCGCACAGCCGCCTTCATTGCTTGATGTAAGCGCATTTCCAGGTGGTCGAGTTTCTGTGCTTGCCCCTGCAGCTGCTGCTTCGGGTGCGGCAGGCGCGCTCGCAGGTGCTCCATCCGCTGACGGGCACTGCGCAGGGTGGTCGTCATGGCCCGGTGTAAGCGCACTTCCAAGTGATCCAGTGTTTGCGCTTGTGCCTGCAGCTTCTGTTTTGGATGCGGCAAACGCGCCCGCAGATGCTCCACCTGCTGGCGTTGCCAGCGCAGGTGCGCGGTCATACAGCGATTGAGCTGCTGTTCGTGTTGCTTTATCTGCTGCAGCAGGGCTTGGCCATCCGGCGAAATCAATTCCGCTGCGGCAGACGGCGTGGGCGCGCGCATATCGGCAACAAAGTCAGCGATGGTGAAATCCACTTCGTGACCAACCGCGCTGACGACGGGAATTTCCGAGGCATAAATCGCGCGTGCGACCACTTCTTCATTAAAGGCCCAGAGATCCTCCAGCGAACCGCCGCCGCGCCCGACAATCAACACATCGCACAACGCGTGGCGGTTGGCGGTCTCGATGGCGGCGGCGATTTGGCCGGCCGCTTCATTACCTTGCACCGCCACCGGCAGCACTATCACCGGCAGCGCGGGAAAGCGCCGGCGCAGTACGTGGAGAATATCGTGCACGGCCGCACCGGTGGGCGAGGTGACAACACCGAGCCGTTGGGGCCAAGCGGGCAGGGGCTTTTTAAGTGCGGGGTCGAACAAACCTTCGGCTTGGAGCTTTTCCTTGAGTAACTCGAACTGGCGCTGCAGGTCGCCCGCGCCGGCGGGCTCCATATGGTCGACGATCAACTGGTAATCACCACGACCTTCGTACAGACTCACCTTGGCACGCACCAGCACCTTTTTGCCCGGTTCCGGTTTAAAGCGCACCATCATGTTGCGGTTGCGGAACATGGCACAGCGCACCTGGGCGCCGCTGTCCTTTAAACTGAAATACCAATGACCGGAGCTGGGTACCGAAAGATTGCTCAGTTCACCCTCAACCCACAGCAGCGGCAAGTAGGTTTCCAGCAAATCCTTCGCGGCGCGGTTGAGTTGGCTGACGGTAAGGACTTGGCGGTTCTGCTGCATAAGACGTCCGGGAAGAAGGTGGGCGAAGTGGGGTATTGTAGGTCGCCGCTTGAAAAATCAAAAATCGTTACGGAGCCCGCGGATGATCACCACCCTCGCCATCGCCAATTACCGCTCCCTGCGCGAGATCGTTATGCCCCTGGGGCGCATGACCGTCGTCACCGGCGCCAACGGCAGTGGTAAATCCAACTTATATAAAGCACTGCGCCTGCTGGCCGAATCCGCCTCCGGCAGAATCATCAATGCCATGGCGGAAGACGGCGGTTTGGAATCGAGCATCTGGGCCGGGCCAGAGCGCATCACGCGCGGCATGCGCAGTGGCGAAGTGCCGGTGCAGGGTGGGCCAAGGCAGGATGTGGTGCGGCTGAAAATGGGTTTTGCGGCGGAAGAATTCGGCTATTGCACATCCCTCGGCCTGCCACCGCCAAGTGCCACCAGCAAATTTCAGCTGGACCCGGAAATTAAACGCGAATGCATCTGGGCCGGGCCTTTTTATCGCCCTGCATCCTCCTTGGTGGACCGCGCCGGCCCAGTGGTAAAAGTGCGCAGCGGTCGCCAGTGGGATGTTCGCGTGCAAAATCTCAATACCTTCGAAAGCATGCTGGCGGAAATTGCCGACCCTGTCACCGTGCCAGAAATTTTCTCCGTGCGGCAATTTATTCGTGGCTGGCGTTTTTACGACAACTTCCGCACCGACCGCGACTCCCGCATCCGCACACCCCAAATCGGCACCCGCAGCCCAGTGCTGGACCACGACGGCTACAACCTCGTGGCCGCGTTACAAACCATCTTAGAAATTGGCGACCACCAAGCCCTACACGAAGCCGTAGAAGATGCCTTTCCCGGCAGCCGCTTGGGGGTGAATGTCGATAGCGGCAGCCGATTTGTGCTCGCCTTACAACAACCGGGATTATTGCGCCCGCTCACACAAGCCGAACTCTCCGACGGCACCCTGCGCTACCTCTGCCTGATCGCCGCACTCCTAACCCCAAGACCGCCACCGCTGCTGGTATTTAACGAACCCGAAACCAGTTTGCATCCGGATTTATTGCCGGCACTTGCGCGACTATTTATTAAAGCGGCTGAAAGTACCCAAGTGTGGGTCATTTCCCACTCATCGCGTTTAGTTGCAGCGTTAAATGAAATGGAAGACTGCCAGGGTATTGCGCTGGAAAAAGAGCTTGGGGAAACGCGCATTGTGGGGCAGGGGTTATTGGACAAGCCGGCCTGGCATTGGGCGGATTGATGAGTAGCAAATGCGGCCGGAGGCTGTCCACCCCAGGCTTTATAGCGTAATGGGTTGGTCAACAAGTTGGAATAGAGGTAAGCGTCGCGATGATTGCTTCTGTGGTCTAGGGTTGTTAATGGGCAGTCCTCAAGCTCGTGGGCTGGGGTCTTTGGGCGAGTGAATCGCTACTACTTCCTTAAACACCTTACAGTCATCGTGGGATGCTACAAATTAGCAGTGGCGGTGGGGTAAGTAGATGCTTATCCTTAACTGGCATTAGACGGACAGCCGCCAGTGTTAGACCGAAAATTTCCGTGCTAAATACAGAGTGC
>CAYZVN010000024.1:0-9728 GCA_964482025.1 uncultured Saccharophagus sp.
CGCCGTTTTCTTCCGCGCTTGTTCCATCACATCACACACGCGCTCTACCCCTTGGAGTATGCGCAGGGTATGACGCTGAATAATATCGGGTGGAATAGCGTAGAGGTTTTGCTGTGCCGCCGCAGTCAGGCCAGGGTATTTTGTCCAGTGATCCAGCCACTGCGGCCTTTCTTCCGCCATACCGCTGGCGATGATCACCTCGGGGTTGCGGGTAATCACAGATTCGATATTAATTTTTGGCGCTATGGCGGGCGCGTCGCCGAAGACATTGGTACCGCCACACAGGCGGATAATATCGCTGATGATGTGCTTATCATTGAGCGTCTGCAGGGGCTGGTTCCACACTTGATAAAACACCCCCAAGCGGCGTTGATCGCTATAGGTTTGGCGCAGCTGGCCCAGGCGTTCACTAAAACCCAACGCGGCTTGATTGGCAATGGTTTCCTGGCCGGTGAGCACGCCGTAGTCGCGAATAGAGCGCGGAATATCCTCCAGAGATTTCGGATCGCTGGCGTAGACCGTAAGGCCGAGTTCGAGAAATTTCGGCAGGCTTTTGCCGCCGCGTCCCGAGTGCCACATCACCACTAAATCCGGTTTTAATGCCACTATGGCTTCCAAGCTATAGGCACTGATGGCGCCGATGCGCGGAATTTTTTTGGCCTCTTCGGGGTAATCACAATAATCCACTGCGCCCACCACCCGATCCCCCGCCCCGGCGGAATAGAGGTTTTCCACAATATGGGGGGCCAGGGCGATTATGCGCTGGGCCGGCTTTGCCAAAGTGACGGTGCGACCGAGATAGTCCGTCACCGAAATGTCGCCGTAACAAAGCGCACTGGAAAACCCCAACAGGCTGAATAACAGCAAACGCCGCCCCACGCGCAAGGTTTTAGGGCGGCTTAGTAAATTGACAAGAATTCTCACAAACAGGGGCCTGTTATCTCGCTCGCGAACTTACGGAGTGTCGTCCAGGCTTATCACCGGACCGGATTTAACAATGGCAGCATCGGCCACACTCGCCATCTGGCGGTGTAAATTGAGCGCCGTTTGTAGCAGCGGTACTGCCATTGCCGCGCCCGCGCCTTCGCTCAAACGCACTTGCAGGTCCAACAGGGGCTCTCCCGCCAGACGCTCCAGCACCAAGCGATGGGCGGGCTCTGCAGAGACATGGCCGAACAGCAGCCAGTCGCGCACTTGGGGATTGATCCGCACCGCACATAAAGCCGCCGCAGCGCTGACGTAGCTATCCACTAACGCACCTATACCGCGCTGGGCACAGCGGATATAGGCGCCGGTCAAAGCGGCAATTTCAAAGCCACCCAAACATTCCAGCGCAGTCAAGGCAGGGATTTCGCTCGCGCTGATCGTCTCCGCGTGCAGCGCTAAACCGCGCTCGACCGCCCGTTGCTTACGCGCCAGCCCCGCCATATCCAAACTAAAGCCCTCACCCACCGTCATCTCCGGCGGCAACATCAGCAAGGCGCTGACCAAGGCGGCGGCCGAGGCGCTGTTGCCGATCCCCAGATCGCCACCGATAAATAGATGCAGTTGGCCGTCCGGCACCGAATCCGCACCGACGCGCAGGGCGCGGACCAGATCCTCCGGACTCATGGCTGCCTGTGCGGAAAAATCACCGGTCGCCGGCGCTATGGTGCGATCATGCAGGCCCGCCAGCGCCGTCGGCGGCGAGACGGTACCGAGGTTGTAAACCTGCAAGTCCGCCTTGAGCTGACGGGAGAGAACGCTGATGGCGGACCCACCCTGCAGAATATTGCCGATCATTCGCGCGGTTGCCTCTTGGGGGAACGCCGATACACCCTTGGCGTATACCCCGTGGTCTGCGGCAAAAATGCGGATGGCAATCTGCTCCAACAGCGGATCTTCCCTTCCCTGCCACGCGGCAAAGCGCTCCACCACGCGCTCCAACTCGCCCAATGAACCAGCGGGCTTGGCGAGCAGTCGTTGATGGGCACTGGCGGCATCTGCCGCCCGACGGTCCAGCGGCCATGCCGAGCGAAACAGCCAGGACGATGAACCATTGTGAATGATCATGAGGTATCTCCTACCCAACAAGCGTATGTATTGCGGGCGAACGCCAAGGCGGTTGAGGATCTGAGGGTTTTGGACCCGCAACACGCCAGAGTCACTGCGACCTGCAAGGTCTAGGAACGGCGCAAAAGTAAGCGCATACACACATTAAAGCAAGACCACCGATCTCCCAGTCTGCGGATGGTGAAACAGTTCCGCACTAGCACCGAATAACTGGCGCAATAATCCACGGGAGATCACCTGCGCAGCCGGGCCATCGGCAATCATCGCACCCTCCTGCAACGCCACCAGACGGTCGGCAAAGCCGAGCGCGAGATTCAAATCATGCAGCACCATCAGCACGGCGGCCCCTTGCTCGGCAAAAGCCCGCACGCTCTGCATCAATTGCTGCTGATGGCCCAGGTCGAGTGACGCGGTTGGCTCGTCGAGCAGCAGCAAACGCGCTTGGGCATCTTCCCCTCTCCAGATTTGCGCCATCACGCGGGCGAGTTGGGTGCGCTGCTTTTCACCGCCGGACAAATGGGTATAAAGCCGCTCCCGCAGGTGCGCCATATCCATGGCTTGGAGCGCTGCACGAACAATAGTGGCATCAACCTGCAATCCCGTACGGTGCGGACTGCGACCCATAGCCACCACTTCTTCAACCGTAAACGGAAAGCTCAGGCTGCTTACCTGCGGCAATACCGCCAGATGACGGGCTCGCTGTTGCGGCGACCACGCCGTTAGCTCCCGTCCCGCCAGACGCACGCAACCGGTCGCGACGCGCAGCTCCCCCGCGATCAGCCGTAACAGAGTGGTTTTGCCCGCGCCATTGGGACCTATAATCGCGGTGACCTCGCCCGGCACCAGGGTCAGGCTCAGCTGGCGCAGGCGCTCCACGTCGCCCAAGGTCACGCTGACGTGTTGCAGCTCGAGAATCGGCGCAACCATCATCACCCCCCGATACCGGCGTAATGCCGCTGACGCAGCAGTGAGATAAACACCGGCGCACCTATAAATGCGGTCACCAAGCCGACCGGCAACTCGGTCGGTGCCATCACGCTGCGGGCAAAGGTATCGGCGAGCACCAGCAAGGTCGCGCCGACAAAGCCGCTCAGCGGCAGGACGTAGCGATGATCTGGCCCCACCAACATGCGCACCATATGCGGCACCACCAAGCCGATAAAGGCGATGGTGCCGGCGGTGGCCACCGCCACCCCCATACCCAGGGCGACGCAGACAATTACGGTGCGCTGCAACCCCTGCACATCTACGCCTAAATGACGCGCTTCCGATTCCCCCAGCAGCAGCGCATTTAACGCCTGCCGCTGGCGCAGCAGCACCAGCACAATCCCGCTGGTGACCACCGCCAACACCCCCACTCGCAAGGGGTCGGCACCGTCCAGCCCGCCCATGCGCCACAGGCTGATCCGCCGCAGCATTTCGTTATCGGCGATAAATTCGAGCAGACTGGTGAGCGCACCGGCGAGAAACGTGAGCGCCATGCCCGCCAGCAACATAGTGACCACCGAGGTGCCGGTCGCGCTGCTGGCCAGCCGGTAGACCAAAAGCACCACCAGCAGGCCGCCGGCAAATGCGCCCAGCGACACCAGCGACAACCCCCACAGGCTCCACTGCACATCGTTGAGCAGCACAATTACTCCGCTCGCCCCCGCCGCCGCGCCGGCGCTGACGCCGATTAGCGATGGGTCCGCCAGAGAGTTGCGAAACAAACCTTGGGTCGCGGTTCCGCAGACTGCCAAAAGCCCGCCCACCAATGCCGCCAACAAGGCGCGCGGTAGGCGCAGATAGCCGAGGATGAGCTGTGTTTGGGCGTCGGCGCGGCCGGCAAGCCACACCCCTAAGTCGGCGAGAGTGAAGGTCAGCGCACCAAAACACAGGGAAATCACCAAACTCGCCAGTAACAACAATCCCGCGCTAACCAATAACGCCGGCCAGCGCTGAGCGAGCGTCACGCGCAAATGCATCAGCCGCTTTGCTCCGCGCGAAAAAAGGACTGGCCGAGCATGCGGTCGAGCGCCGCTAAATCCAGGTGGGCTTCCAGGGTATCGGCGAGGCGCTCCAGTGCCTGCTCGCGCAGCTGATGCCGATCCACCGCCGGCGCGCCGGCATAACCCGCCCAGTTCAGCAAAGCGGCGCAGGCGGCGGGCGTGTCGAACAGGCCGTGCAGGTATGTCCCCAGCACTTGTCCGTCATCGCTAAGGCAGCCGTCCGCGCGCTCGCCGTCGAGATAAAACGGCTGGTGGCACGGTGCCAACGGCTCGCTGGTGCCATTGTGAATCTCGTAACCCGCGACGGGAGTTTCCCCGCCGTCCAACCGCAACACGCCCTGGGTTTGGCCGGTGATTTTGTTGGTCTGCATAGTGGTGGCAATCGGCAGCCAGCCGAGCCCTGGGGCACTGCCGGGCGGACCTTCCACTCCGGCGGGATCGGCAACACTCATCCCCAACATTTGATAGCCGCCGCAAATGCCCAGCAGTTTGCCGCCGTAGCGCAGATGGCGGGTAATGGCCTCATCCCAGTGATGAGCGCGCAACCAGGCGAGGTCGTCGCGCACATTTTTGCTGCCGGGCAGTATGATCAAATCCGCTGCTATGTCGCGACCGGAGCCAGCAACAAAGTGCAGATCCACGCCGGGATGCTGTCGCAAAGCATCAAAGTCCGTGTGCTGGCCGATACGCGGCACCACCGGCACCACCACTTTGAATGGCCCGCGCTGTTGCTCGGTGACAATGGCGTCTTCGGCATCCAGATGAAACTGCGGCAAATAAGGCAGCACGCCGAGTACCGGTTTACCGGTGCGCTGCTCCAACCAATCGAGACCGGGTTGCAGCAAACTGAGGTCGCCGCGAAAGCGGTTGATCACAAAACCTTTCACCCGCGCCTGTTCACTGTCGGAGAGCAGCGCCAGAGTTCCGACCAAATGGGCAAAGACACCGCCGCGATCAATATCGGCAATTAGAATCACCGGGCAATCCACCGCTTCGGCAAACCCCATATTGGCGATATCGTTCTGCCGCAGGTTGATCTCCGCCGGGCTGCCCGCGCCCTCCACCACTATGGCCTGATAGGCATCGCGCAGGCGCTGATAGGACGCCAAAACCGCTTGCATAGCGATTGGTTTATAGCCGTGATAGCCGACGGCATCCATATCCTCCAGCACTTTGCCGTGGATAATGATTTGCGCTCCGGTATCGCTGGCGGGCTTGAGCAGCACCGGGTTCATGTCGGTATGGGGCGCAACTCGCGCCGCCTGCGCTTGCACCGCCTGCGCGCGACCGATCTCGCCGCCATCCACCGCAACCGCGCTATTCAACGCCATGTTCTGCGGCTTGAACGGCACCACCTGAACCCCACGGCGGGCGAGCAGACGACACAGGCCGGCTACCAGCGTAGTTTTACCGGCGTCCGAGGTTGTGCCCTGCACCATTAGGGTTCGCGCGTCGGCCATGCTCAGTAATCCACTCCTTTGCGCGCTTTAATGCCGGCGGCAAAGGCGTGCTTGAGATCTTTCACCTCGGAGACCGTATCCATCACCTCCCGCAAGGCGCTGCCGCCGCCGCGACCGGTCACCACTACGCTCTGCTCGCGGGGGCGATTGGTGATGGCGTCGAGCACCTGGCGCTCATCCAAATAGTGGTAGGCGAGCATATAGGTCAGCTCATCCAGCACCACTAAATCAAATGCCGGATCGCGCAACAGCGACTCCGCGAAGGCCCAGGTTTTTTCCGCTGCGGCTATATCGGCGCTGCGGTCCTGCGTGTCCCAGGTAAAGCCGGTCCCCATCTGAAAAAAGGCCACGTGAGGCAAGTGATCGCGCAGAAAAATTTCCTCGCCGGACAATTGCTGCCCTTTGATGAACTGCACCACGCCAACCTGTTGCCCGTAACCCAGTGCGCGCAACGCCATGCCAAAGGCCGAGCTGGATTTGCCCTTGCCGTTGCCGGTGAGCAATACCGCCACACCGCGCTCATCGCTGGCTTGCTCTATGCGTGCGTCTACCTTGGCTTTTTGCTTTGCCATGGCCACTTGGTGCTTCTGGTTTTTGCGCGAATCGTCAGTCACGGTGCTTTCCGTTAGGGGCAAAGCGCGCGCCTTAAAAGGCGCTGCGCTTGCCGTTAAAGGCTTGAGGTTGATCATTAAAAGCTAAAGCGGGTACCTATAAAAGCGGCACGACGCGACGCGTAGTAGCCCCCGACTTCTTGGTATTCCTCATCCAGCGCATTTTCCACTCGAGCAAAAATCTCCCAACTCGGAAGCAGCTTATAAGTCGCGCTGACATCCAGCACTTGGTAAGCCTCCAGTGGGGTGCGGTCAGCATCCAGGGCGTCGCTCTCCCAGCGGTTGTTGACCAAAACCACCAGATCTTCCGCCGGGTAGAGGTAGAGAGACAGGTTCGCCGCCTTACCCGGACGGCGCACCCGTGGCAGGTCATCGGCGGTTTGGGTCAGGTTGCGGGTAAACACCGTGTCTATCTGCGCCCAGCTGGCCAGTGGCAGGGTCAGCTGTAACTCGGCGCCTTTTGAGTGGCTGCGGCCGTCGGCTTGTTGGTAGGCCCAAGTCTGCCTGTTGTAGATAATTTCGTCTTCGATACTTTGCTCAAACCAGGTGAGCTGCGCGCTCAAACCGCTGTCTCGGTAGTACTCCAACCCTATGTCGTAACCGCTGCTGGATTCTTCTTTTAAATCCGCCACAGGCACTTGCGCGTTGCGATTGGTGGTCACCTCATACAAGCTCGGCGCCCGAAAACCATTACCGGCGCTGGCACGCAACTTCAACGCGCCTTCATTGCCCGCCGGCACAATATAGGCCGACGTTAAACGCGCGCTGACATGCTCGCCAAAGTCTTCATTTTCGTCATAGCGCACCCCGCCGGTAAAAAATAATCGGTCGTCCACGCCGAGTTGAAACTCACCGAACATGCCCAGTTGATAACGACTTAAATCATCGCCATCCACCACGTCCACGCGCTCCATTTCGGTATCGCCGCCGAACACCACGGAAACCGCATCACTGGCTTTGACCCGGCCCATATACTCCACCTTTTTTAAAGCGCCTTTGGTGCCGTAAGCCAAGTAATCGCCGCTGAAGTTTTCTCGCTCCATCGCACTGTGCGAAAAAGCGAGGTGATGGGAAATTGCGCCGGTGGTGTGATCCAGAGAAATTCTGCCGGTGGTTTGCTCCAACAAGCTGATGCAATCGTGGGTTTGCTGGAAGCTTTGGTCGTAACAATTATCGTGCTGGTTATCGCCTTTAACATCGCGCAGCACCACTTGCACACGTAAATCCTGCGACGGATTCCAACCAAACTTGCTGTGCAAGGTGGTATTTTCGTAGCCATCGGCATCGCCGTTTTGATCGGCCACCATCGAGTTAAAGCCATGGGTTTCCCAGTGTGCCGCGGAGAAAAAAGCATCGAACGTTTGGTTGCCCCCGGCGATATGGGCATTTACTTTTTTTGAGCCGTAACGGCCACTTTCCAAACCCACTTGCCCCTGCACGCCAGATTGCGCGCGCCGCGTGACAATTTGCACCACGCCGCCAGCATCCGCGCCGTAGATAAAACCTTGCGGGCCGCGCAGCACTTCGACGCGCTCAATCTCGCTGCCGGTCGCAAGGTTCTCCACCAGCGGCCCAACTTGGGGCGCGGTGGGGTCAGACACTTCCACACCATCGATCAATACCAAAGTGCGAAAACCTTCCTCGCCGCGAATGCGCAGCGCCGTTTGCTTGCCGGCGCCGCCGGCGTTGGAAACCGAAATGCCCGCTTGGGTACGCAATAACTGCGCAACCGTCGGGTAGCCGCGCAGCTCAATTTCTTCCAAACCAATCGCCGACACGCTGGCACCCACCTCGCGCAGGGGAGTTTCCACGCGCGAGGCGATCACGACGACTTCTTCGAGTTTTTCTTGGGCCGCCACAGGTGCGCCCACCAAACCACCGGCCAACACCAGCGGCAAAGACAGGTACTTCATTGAATTTCCTCAAAAGCTGTTACAACTAAGCCATTGAGGGAGGCATCTCGGGGATGAAAGGACAGGCGCGCGCAGCGCTCATAAAGGCATGTCAGACAATCATTCCGGAATGGTAGCCCTCCGCTCCATTGACGAACATGCTGCAGGCTGGTTTCGGACTTGTAGCGGGCCTGCGAAGACAAGCCTGGGCTATTTACCGTTGCGGGGGCAGTGTCGGTTTTTCACCAACTTCCCATTTAACCCGGGACGACAACACATCCAGGGACCTAAAGCGGAGCGGATATTGAAGAGAGGAAGGGGAAAAGTCAAATGCATACCGGCTTTTTGCGAAGCCGCTCTAATGCTTTACTCGAAGCTGTATTTTTCATGCCAAAGCTCCGTACTGGTTGCAAATGACACTAGAATTTCAATCATTTCGGCGGGATTTTTGGGCGGCTCTGTAATAACGCATTCGATTTTTTCGCGCCGATTGCAATACATCGCCCTTAATCCTTCTTCGCCATTTAAAGCCCCGCCCACCTCCATAGAAACGCCGGGGCGTACGGTGCAAATAACCTGGTGAACACCACTTTGCCAATCGATTCGGTTAATCAAATCCTCAATGGCATTCACCGAGATAACCTCCGAGGCCAACTCACACGTTCTGCCATAACCTCTCACCACATACAAACCGCGCTGTGCGTGTGGATCCGGCGTCATAGGCACCTCTTCTGACTCGGAGTACTTAGCAGATGGTGTACACAATCTTTTTAACCACTTCAGCATAAACTCATCCTCTGAACGCCTCACATGAAGTCAGTCGCGGCATATCACCACAAATACATGCTCGACTTTTTGCCCATAATTTCCAGCTCAAACGATTCCTTACACGGCGCGTGCGCTGCGCCATAACAGACATGAAGCGGAAGCAAATGCTCTTCCCGAGGGTGGCAGTAGCGCGCAGCCGGCGCCCTCGCCCATTCGACAAGCCGCTGACTTCGCTCCTCTTCCGAATAATCCGAGCGACTGCACGTGGTTAATAGCCACTCTTCAAATGCATGGTTGTCCTGGCGAGCTTCGGCGGTATCGGGACGGAAAAAAGCCTTCATATTGTGAAACGAAAAACCCGAGCCAATCAGCAAAATATTATCGTCACGCAGCGCTTGCAGAGCGCGTCCCATTTCAATATGCCGGAGCGGATCGAGGGAGTTCATCAAAGATAATTGAACACAGGGAATATCCGCAGCCGGGTACATAATCGTCAGCGGCACAAAAAGTCCGTGATCAAATCCGCGCATTTCATCAAGCTCAGACTCAATTCCCGCCGCGCTCAACAACTGGTGAATTTTTCGCGCCACCGAAGGCTCACCCGGACAGGGGTAGCGAATCTGGTAAGACTCTTCAGGAAACCCATAATAGTCATAAATAATCTGCGGCTTAAGCCCAACGGTAATAGTGGGAATCTGCGTCTCCCAATGCGCGCTGACGACAACGATGGCTCGCGGCCGTGGAATCTTTGCCGCAATACTTTTCAGACAGGAAACCATCTCAAGATGGCCTGAATCACCTAAAAGCGGCAGCGGACCGCCACCGTGAGAAAGGAAAAAGGCGCTATAAGAATCGCTCATATGTCATCCGTCCAATTAAAGCGTGACCAGAAGAGTTTAGAGCCCAAACAAGCGCTCAGGTTGCATTGCGCTCTACAAGCTGCGGAAGCATGATCAG
>CAYZVN010000024.1:9828-38013 GCA_964482025.1 uncultured Saccharophagus sp.
CCCAAACAAGCGCTCAGGTTGCATTGCGCTCTACAAGCTGCGGAAGCATGATCAGCTGGACGCCACAAGGCGTGGCGAAACACCGCTATGCAACCGACTTAACAACCAAGTAATGCGGCCCAATCCCCTCGATCATAAATTCCTCCGAGGCCGATTGGTATCCGACGTTGATATAAAAGCCAAGTGCGGAGGTTCTTGCATTCGCCCAAATGGCTAGGGCGCCTTTTTCTTTAACGTAATTTTCCGCCGCCGCCAGCAGTAACCGACCAATTCCTCGACCGCGATACCTGGGGCTGGTCGCCATGGCACGGAGTTGGTAGGCCTGGTCAAGTTGAATGGCGGGACATCCTTTGGAATAAACCGAAACAATGCCGACGATATTTGCCTCGTCATCTATGGCGCCAAAATGCCGTGTGTCCGGGGCCTCATCACCTGCAAATACGCAGGTGGAAATATCTTGGCCAGGGCGAAGAATTTCATTTCTTAGGGCCCAGGTATCCTTTGCGGAAATTTCTCTGACGTTCATCTTACGGATATTTTAATCGCCATCCGTTACCGCCCCCTTGGAGGCGGAGCTTACCGTTTTCGCGTACTTAGCTAATACACCGCGAGTATATTTGGCTTGAGGAGCTTGCCATTGCGCCCGCCGACGGGCCAACTCGGCGTCATCCAGTGCGACGGATAAGGTATTAGCAACCGCATCAATGGTGATAGTGTCGCCGTCTTGCAGCAACGCAATAGGTCCGCCTTCGGCGGCTTCTGGGGTAACGTGTCCCACCAAAAAACCATGACTGCCGCCGGAAAAGCGCCCGTCGGTAATGAGTGCAACGGAGTCGCCCAGGCCTTTGCCCATAATGGCGGAGGTGGGGCTGAGCATTTCGCGCATACCCGGCCCGCCTTTCGGACCTTCGTAGCGAATAACCAACACATCCCCAGCCACCACAGTGCCATCTAAAATGCGCGCTTGCGCCTCCTCTTCAGAATGGAACACTCGTGCGCTGCCGGTAAAATGCGTGCCTTCCTTGCCGGTAATTTTGGCCACCGCGCCCGTGGGCGCAAGATTGCCATAGAGGATGCGCAAGTGACTGTCTTTTTTTATCGGGTTGTCCAAGGCGCGAATAATATCCTGATGCTCTGGATAAGGCGCCACGTGCTTCAGATTTTCCGCCAAGGTAGCGCCGGTGACCGTAAGGCAGTCGCCATGCAATAAGCCGGCGTCTAACAGAATTTTCATCAGCGGTTGAATGCCGCCAATGGCGACTAATTCACTCATCATGTAGTGCCCGCTGGGGCGCACATCCGCCAATACCGGTACCCGTTGGCCGATGCGGGTAAAGTCCTCCAACGTCAGGGACACATCCACCGTGTGCGCCATCGCCAACAAATGCAGCACCGCATTGGTAGAGCCGCCCAGAGCGATGACGACCGTAATGGCATTTTCAAACGCCTGCCGCGTCATAATGTCGCGCGGTTTGATGTCGCGCTCCAACAAATGCACAACCGCCGCACCAGCGGCCCGGCAGTCGGCGGTTTTATCGTCGGATTCGGCGTTCTGTGCGGAGCTGCCCGGCAAACTCATGCCCATGGCCTCAATGGCCGAGGCCATAGTGTTGGCGGTGTACATACCGCCGCACGAGCCGGCACCGGGAATTGCCGTCTCCTCCACCTGTTTAACGTCAATCAGCGACAGATCCCCTTTAGCGTGCGCCCCCACCGCCTCGAATACCGAAATAATATCGGTATGGTTGGCACCGGGCTTGATGGTGCCGCCATACACAAATACGGAGGGTCGATTCAGACGCGCCAAACCCATCATGCAGCCGGGCATATTTTTATCGCAGCCGCCAATGGCCACCAACCCATCAAATCCCTCGCACCCAGCGACCGTTTCGATGGAATCGGCAATCACCTCCCGCGATACCAGCGAATACTTCATGCCCTCTGTGCCATTGGCGATGCCGTCAGAGACGGTAATGGTGTTAAAAATCACGCTCTTGCCACCGGCCTCATCGGCGCCGCGCCCCGCCTCTTCCGCCAATGTATTAATGTGCATATTGCAGGGCGTTAGGTTGCTCCAAGTGGACGCGATCCCCACCTGCGGCTTACTGAAATCCGCATCGGTAAAGCCGGTGGCTCGCAACATAGCCCTGCCCGGCGCTTTGGTAATACCATCCACCACAGGACTGGAATAACGGCGTTTTGGGTCAGACATAAAGGTTTTCCTCTGTTGCGCTGGCGCCGGTTAGGCGGATGAGTATTACTTGCGAATTAAATCGTACCTAGAGCCTCGCTTATGCCGCGAAGACATCACTGGCGCCTAGGCTCTAAGCGGTGACCGCCGGTCATAAGTCGGTTATTCCGGCTTCTGATATTTGTGTTTATCGTCCTCCGTAATCTCCCGCAAAACCTTACACGGATTACCAACCGCGACCACACCTGGCGGTATATCCTTGGCAACAAGGCTCCCTGCACCTATAACCGAACCATCACCAATGGTAACGCCAGGCAACACCACCACATTGGCGCCAATCCAAACATTGTTGCCCACGCTAATGGGATACGCGAACTCTAAACCTTCATTGCGCCGCTCTACATCAAGAGGATGCCCTGCTGTGGAAAAGCAGCAGTTAGGGCCAATAAAAACGTTATCGCCAAATGTTATTTTCGAGCCATCCAGCAATACCAAATTATGATTGGCAAAGAAGTTTTCACCAATTTCGATATTGCGACCATAGTCGCAATAGAAGGGGGAGAGAATAATCGGAGTGCCTTTAACCTTGTTTATGATTTTCTTAATCAGCTGATCGCGCTCATCAAGTGCGGAAGGTGGGAGCTGGTTGTAGTCAAAACACAAGCTCTTACATGCCACAAGCTCGGCAATCAGCTCAGCATTTTTATTGGGGTTATACAAGAGACCCCGCAGGGCCTTTTCACTCTCTTTCATATACAGGTTACCTTTCCCCACAGGATTCGAACGACCACAAGCACTATATCACCGTGCTTCAAGACTATCTAAGATCACCTAAAGTCGGTCAGGTCGCCCCAATCTTACCAAGAGTTCCCGACAATCAGATATTTTTCAGAAACTCCTTAACCTCTTTTGGTGAACTCAGGATAATCACCGATTTTTCCGCAGGCAATGCCTTTAGCCGCTCTAAAATTTCTGGCTTTTTTGTTTTGGGATACTCCCAAATCCATTTTGCAAAGCTTACATCAAACTGCTCTTTGCATCCTTCGGCCATATCTGGCCGTGTCCTGCCGTACGACTTCACGCTTCTCCAAGTCGCTCTTGTCAAACACGTAAACCTATTGATATCGAGAAAGATAATAGTGTCGCTATGCCTGAGCCTAATATCGAGTGTACCTCCATAATTGCCGTCTAGAATCCATTCGCTTTTGCTGCACAGCTCCTCTTGTATCGAGCGCCACTTCTCACGTTCCGTCTCCACCCACCCCGGCTTCCAGAATAGTGCATCTAAATGATAAGCAGGAAGGCCGGTCTTTCTCTCTAGCGCCTTCGCTAAAGTTGACTTCCCTGAGCCCCCGGACCCGATAATTGATATTTTTTTCATTCCGGCCTTTCTTTGAATGCGGTTCAAGCTCATCATGTTTAACGTCGCAGGCAGCTTTGGCTTTGTCGCGGATTGTACCGGAATAGCGCAGCGTAAACCGCAATACCGCAAATGAGCCGCTCTTTGGCGGCGGTTTATTTAAAACCCCGAAAGCACAATTTTTCCGCGTGCTTTACCCGATTCAATTAAGGCATGGGCGCGCTTGAGGTTGTCGGCATTGATGGTGCCGAAATTTTCGGTAAAGGTAGTGCGCAGAGCTTTGGCGTCGACCATTTGCGCGACCTGATTGAGGATGGTGTGTTGGTTGATCATATCCTCGGTGGTGTAGAGCGCGCGGGTAAACATCAGCTCCCAGTGCAGCGAAAGACTTTTGCGTTTGAGCAATTTGATATCGAAGGATTCGGGGTCGTCGATCAGGCCGAATTTTCCTTGCGGCTTTATGACTTCCACAATTTGTTGGATGTGTTTTTCGGTGTGCGTAAGGCTGACGACGTAATCCGGTTGCAGTTTCAGTGCGGCAAGTTGCTCGGCGAGAGACTTGTGGTGATTAATGACATGGTGCGCGCCCATCTCTTTTACCCAGTTTTGAGTTTCTTGCCGCGAAGCAGTGCCAATAACGGTGAGCTCTGTGAGTTGACGGGCAAGTTGCGTCATTATAGAGCCAACGCCGCCGGCCGCCCCGATAATTAAAATGGATTTATTGCGTTCACCGGGCTTAATTTCCAGACGGTCGAACAGCATTTCCCATGCAGTAAGACTGGTGAGCGGCAGGGCGGCGGCTTCGGCAAAATCCAGTGAAGTGGGCATGGTGCCGACAATGCGCTCGTCCACCAAATGGAGCTCGCTATTGCTGCCGGGCCGTGCGATGGAGCCGGCGTACCACACGCGATCACCGGGCTTGAAGGCTTTAACCTCCGGGCCCACGGCGCGCACGACTCCGGTGGCGTCCCAGCCGAGCACACGCCACTCTCCTGCCGCTGGCGCCATGCCGCGGCGAACTTTTGTATCCACCGGGTTGACGGAGACAGCGCGCACCTCCACCAATAAATCCCGACCTTCGGCAGCGGGCTCAGGCAAATCGATGTCCACCAAAGACTGGGGGTGATCTACGGGAAGTGATTCTTGATAACCGACAGCTTTCACGGCGCCTCCTAAAGGGTTTGATCGATCAGGGTTTTGAGTTGATTGGCGGTGTTTACGCCCACCTGCACATTTACCGGCTTGCCGTCTTTGAACAGGATAAGCGTTGGGATGCTGCGAATATTGTACTGGCCGGCGATCTCGCCGTCCTGATCCACATCCAGTTTAACGATATCGACGCGGTCGGCGTATTCGCTGGCGAGCGCTTCCAGTATGGGGGCTTGAGCGCGACAGGGGCCGCACCAATCGGCGTAAAAATCCACCAGAACCGGTTTGCTGTTTTCGATCACACGCTGCTGAAAATTGCTTTGATCGACTTGATGTAGGTTGGCCATATCTGCCTCCTGAAGGTTTCGTGTGCCGCCAAAAATGGCGGGGTTGGTTAAGCCTTGCCAGCTTTGGTCATCAACCTCGGCTGTCCGGATTAATCGAAGTTGCGGCCGATCATCAAGCCGCCCCAAACGACGTTGCGATCACCATGGCCGTGGCGGATTTCCGAGGTGTGGCCGCGCAATCCGTAGCTGATGAAAACGCCGTTGGCAAAGCCGTGGGTGTAGCCGGCCCAGGCTTCCACCACCAGATGACGCAACTCGTCACTGCTGTAGGTCACGGCGGAATCCCGCCACTGCCCTTGCAAAAATGCGTTGTACAAGCGCGCTTTCACCGCGACGCCGGCCCAAAAAAATCGCTCGGCAGAGCGGCTGTTCAGTTGCGCAGAGGTTTCCGCATAGCTCGCCTGCTCTGGGTGGAAATTGTGCCAAAGCGAGTTCAAATGCCCGGCGCGCAAGCTCAACCCCCAACTCGCCTCGGTGATGTAGCCGACGGAGACGCTTTGGGTGTGTTTGACTTCCAGCTTATTCGTCGGCAGGGTCAGCAGTTGCTGCCGGGCGAGGCTGTAGCGCAGTGTTGGCTCGCCGCCGTCGGATATTTGATGACGCCACCCTTGCGGGGCATCACCATCCAAAACACTGTGCAAACCTTTTTGCAAATCTCCGACGATATCGAGCCCGAGAACACCGAAAGTGAGCTGCGAACTGACCACAGTGCCCGTGAGCGGATAGACACGCTCACTGCGGGCTGCGGCATACACCAAGCTGGCGTAGGGTCGGTCGTATGGGTTAGCGGCCGGGTTCTCGATATCCTCGGGGGTGAAGCCGTATAAGCCGAACTCCACGCCACGGCGGGAGGCGGCATCAAGCCCGACCAAGCGGTCGATCCACTGCAGGGGCCGCGCGGCGACGCTCGCCGTTGCCGCATCGGTAGCGCGCAATATGCTGATACCGTAGGTGTAATCCTGGTCGCGACTACCGGGAACAAGAAAATCGTTATCGAAACCCACCGCCCAGCGCTCGCCAGCTCCTGTCTCTACCAGGGAAAGCAGCGGCGTATTGCCAAAAACGCTCGTTGCCGAGCTGCCGCCCCACGCGGGACCACCGGCCAACAACATCAGCGCGCTGATCCAAGGCATCGCCCATTTCATAACCTCTCCTCAAGATGACCGGTCGTCTTATATAAAATGACCGGTCGGCTTATTTTTGTGCAAATAAAATAAACGTTTAAAAAATGACGTCTAGCATGCCGATAAAGGCGTTAAGAGGGCCGCCACACTTGGATGCCTTCGCCCGCATGATGGCGCCTTCCCAGGCGTTATACAGAAACTCCGCCGCCTGCTCCGCATCGAGAGAAGAAGACACCTCACCGCGCGCCTGCGCTTCGCGAAGCGTCTGCGCCAACAGGCCGGTGACTTTCTTGAGCTTGCGGTGCACCAGCTGGCGTATGGCGTCGGAGCTATCCGACATCTCTTGGCACATGTTGCCGAGGAAACAGCCATCGCGAAATTCGTTAGCGCAAGCTTCCCCAATACCTTTCTCAAAGTACGTGCGCACTCGCACCAAAGGGGCAACCTCGGCATTCGTTAACACCGCCACTGCGGCTTCCAGCACTTCCTCGGCGGTATACTCCACGGCTTCCAGCGCAAAGGTTTCCTTGCTTTCGAAGTAGTTATAAAAGGACCCTTTGGGTACAGACGCGGCATCCACTATGTCTTTCACACTGGTGCCGTTGTAGCCCTGCCGCTTCATAACCTCCATGCCCGCCAGCAGGATCTGCTCTTTTTTAAAGTCGCGCTTACTCATATGGTGTCCTCACGTCATGGCACGCATGATATATGACCGGTCGTCTTGTTTCAAAGACCCGTTTTATCTAAGAGGTAGAACAAAAGGAATGGGTACCGGCTTCTGTCCCCTCGCACACAGAGCTCGCGCGGCAAACGCAGGATCCTTTCATTTATTACCTACACTATTTATGCTGCTAGTGCGCAATCAATGCGCAGTGGTTAGGGTTATGAGGGTCCGCATTGCGAACAACTTTGATCCTTGCCGTGTCCCAATGAACGGCGAGTTAATTGGGGAAGTATAAAATGAAACAAAGAAAGCCAATTGTTATAGCGAACTGGAAGCTCAATGGCGGCCTGGATTTGATCTGCGTCTCGGTCGCTTCGTTTATCGGCAAACACTTTAATGCCGATATTGCCATCTGCCCCCCCTATATTTATATGCGCGACATGATGACGTTTTTGCAGTTTTCCGAACTGCATATCGGCAGTCAAAACGTCAGCCGCTTCGAATCCGGCGCTTATACGGGAGAAACCTCCGCGCAGATGCTCAAAGAGGCGGGCTGTTCACTGTGCCTTATCGGCCACTCCGAGCGCCGCGCCATGTTCGGCGAGACCAACGAAGGTTGCCGAATTAAAGTTCGCACCGCGCTCAGCCACGATTTATTGCCGGTGTTGTGCATTGGTGAAAATCAGCAGGAGCGCGAAGCCAATATCACCGAAAAGGTTTTATACGCACAGTTGCGCGAAGGCCTCGCTGATCTTGATTTACAAGGTAAAGATCTCTGCATCGCCTACGAGCCCATCTGGGCCATAGGTACAGGCTTGGCAGCGACCCCCCAAATTGCCCAGGAGGTGCATCAGTTTATTCGCGCACAGTTGGGCGATATATTGGGTGCCGACACTGCCGATCGCTTGCGCATTTTGTACGGTGGCAGTGTCAATAAAATGAATACCCGCGAATTGCTGGGTCAGCCCGATGTGGACGGTTTGCTGGTGGGCGGCGCCAGCCTCGATCCGGGCCACTTTTTATCGATCTGCGAGCAGGCATCTCAACTGGCAGACGCTTAACTCATTTTTGATTAGGTATCCCTATGACTTCATTAAAAGATCGTGTTCCCGCAGGAGTGGTAACAGGCGAAGATGTCACCACTCTTTTGCAGTATGCCAAGCAACATAATTTTGCCTACCCGGCGGTCAACGTGGTGGGCACCAATTCGATTATCGCCACTTTAGAAGCCGCGCGCGCGTGTCAGTCGCCAGTGGTTGTTCAGCTGTCTAATGGCGGCGCGGCATTTTTTCTCGGCAAAGGTTTGAAACTGCCGGGGCAGCAAAACGCCATTCGCGGGGCCATAGCGGCAGCGCGTTTTATTCACGAAGTCGCGGCGGACTATGAAATTCCCGTCATTTTGCACACCGACCACGCGGCGAAAAAATTGCTGCCCTGGATCGACGGCTTGCTGGAAGCAGGCGAGCAACATTTTGCGGCGACTGGCAAACCTTTATTCAGCTCGCATATGCTGGATTTATCCGAGGAGTCACTGGAGGACAATATCGCCATTTCCGCCGATTATTTCCGCCGCATGGCGGCAATGGGCATGACGCTGGAAATTGAGCTCGGCTGCACAGGTGGGGAAGAGGACGGCGTCGACAATACCCACTTGGATAATTCCTCCCTTTACACGCAACCGGAAGATGTGGCCTACGCCTACCAGAAACTCAGCGCCATCAGCGACCGCTTCACCATTGCCGCCGCCTTTGGCAATGTGCATGGCGTCTATAAACCGGGTAACGTTAAACTCACGCCGGTTATTTTGGATAATTCACAAAAATACTTGAGCGAAAAGCTGGGAGTAGGCCCTAAAACCCTGAATTTTGTTTTCCACGGTGGCTCTGGCTCGTCCCAGGCGGAAATTCGCGAAGCGGTGTCCTACGGTGTAGTAAAAATGAATATCGACACCGATACCCAATGGGCTAGCTGGTACGGCGTCAAGAATTATTACAAGGAAAATGAGGCCTACCTGCAAAGTCAGATCGGCAACCCGGAAGGCGACGACAAGCCCAACAAAAAATATTACGACCCGCGGGTTTGGTTGCGCAAAGCGGAAGAATCCATGGCGGATCGTTTAAAAAGCACCTTTGCCGATTTAAATTGCTTGCAGCGTTATACCTAAAGCGATTTTTAGCGAAATAAATCCAGCTGCCCGGATTTTTTACCGGGCGCTTTTGCAACCTGCAGCGGTCGGCGAAATTGGCTGCAATCCAGCTCGCCGATCCGCCCTTCTCGCGACACCGTCAACTTGCGCAGCGTTTTCGCAAACCGCTGACGAATTAAATCTGCCCATATTCCCTCCCCGTGCATACGCGAACCGAAGCCTGGATCGTTGTCCCGCCCGCCGCGCATCTGGCGGATGCAGTTCATAACTTTATCCGCGCGCAGAGGAAAGTGCGCTTGTAGCCACTGTTGAAAGAGCGGGCTGACTTCCCAAGGCAAGCGCAGCACTGTGTAACCGGCGCTGCTGGCGCCTGCCTCTACGGCAGCGGTTAGCACGGCTTCCAGTTCCGGCTCGGTGATATGGGGAATTACCGGCGCCACACTGACCGCCACCGGAATGCCGGCGTCGCGCAGGCGCGTGATGGTTTGCAGGCGACGGGCAGGCGAGGCTGCGCGGGGTTCGAGAATTCGCGCCAGGGCGTGGTCGAGGGTGGTTAAGGTGATGGCCACGGTAGCCAATTGGCGCGACGCCATTTCCGCGAGCAGATCCAAATCCCGCTCGATCAATGCCGATTTGGTGATTAAGCCCACCGGATGGCGGCATTCGTGCAGCACTTCCAGCACCGCGCGCGTCAGCCGCAAGTGGCGCTCGCAGGGTTGATAGGCATCCGTATTCACCCCCAGCGCGATGGGCTCCACTTTATGCGCGGGCCGAGCCAGCTCGCGCCGCAGCAGATCGGCCGCGTTCACCTTGGCGTAGAGGCGCGTTTCAAAATCCAGACCCGGCGAGAGCCCCAGATAACTGTGGCTGGGACGGGCAAAACAGTAAACGCAGCCGTGCTCGCAGCCGCGGTAGGGGTTGAGGGAAAGGGAAAAGGGTAAGTCGAGCGACTGATTGCGGGTGAGGATCGTCTTGGCGGTTTCGGCCGTCACCTGAGTAGCCGGCATGCCGGGCTCTCCCGGTTCTTGCCACCAGCCGTCATAGGTGCGCGCAATGATTTGAGTCTCGAACCGGCCCGGCAGATTGGCCAGCGCACCACGCCCTTTCAACGCTTTAAGGGCCGGCTCGATCCAGGGCTCCCCGCTTGCGCCGTCACTGCTCTCTATGTCGTTATCACTATCGCTCATATTCGCCACTACTGTATTTATATACAGCATTGTGAGGAAGATGGAGGCGGCAGACAAGGGGATAATCGCCACAATATTTACTGTGCGCTACTTTCCATATTGATGGTTATTCACACCATAAGCCCTTCTCTCTCAGGTAAAATCCTCGCCCGTCTAACGCACAACGCGGAGGGCGATCAGCTTGGCGCGGACGAGCCACCATTCATGCGGTTTCATACAAAGGTGGCCAATAGCCGCGATATTTATCTAGCCAGACCATAAGGGGTCGTTATGAAGGTGTATGGGAAATACCTAACTATGAAAGTGGTGCCGTCGCTTCTGTTGGCGGCAGCACTTACAGCGTGCGGCGGAAATGGTTCCAGTTCCGGCACTACGTCATCGTCCAGCAGCTCCAGCTCGAGTAGCTCAAGCTCTTCCAGTAGCTCCAGCTCGTCTTCGAGCAGTTCATCCAGCAGTTCTAGCTCGTCCAGCAGTTCGGGCTTAGGCCCCATAGTCGAGCGCACCACTTGCCCGGCGCAACCACCGGAGCGCCAGGAGGTAACGCCACCGCCTTACACCGAGCTGGAAGTACCCAAAACGGTTTATCAGACCATGATGGAGCGCATGTCGCCCTTCCAAGGGTCACGCATTGAGATGCCGTGGCATTTCTACACGCCGGAAAAGGCGGCGCAGAATCCCGGCGAGCTCTTTCCGCTGGTGGTGTCGCTGCACGGCGGTTATGGCCGCGAGGTTGCTGACGGCAACATTTTGGTAGACGGAGCGCCCTTCCTGCTCGGCTCTACCTCCGGTTTGCTCACCGCAGAAAACCGCGAGAAGTACCCGGCGTACATCGTCATGCCCCACTGTGTGCAGTCGGCTGACTGTAATTTCTACTCCAATGAGTGGTCCTCCAACGGCGGGGCGAACTTTCAGGTGAATCCGCAGCCGTCGCGCTATGGCTCGGCGTTGATCGAGCTGATTGAGCACATCATCGACACCTATCAGGTAGACCCGGCGCGCATTTATGTCACCGGCGTGTCCATGGGCGGTGGCGGTACTTGGGAGCTGGCGCAGCGTCGCCCCGATCTGGTCGCCGCCGCGCTTCCTATGGCGGGCCACACGCCGGCCTCGACTTTCCTCAATGACATAGCGCGGAACAAGGTTCCGGTGTGGGCATTCAGCTCTTCCAGCGACTACGTCAACAGTCACCAAGACACCGACCGCGCGGTAGAAACCATTCGCGGCCAGGGCGGCTGCGCCTGGGTGACCAAGTTCGACAATCTGGAGCACGGTCACTTGTTGTGGCAGCGCGCTTTCCTCGAGCCCGGCCTCTGGGATTGGGTGTTCGCGCAGAAGCAACCTCGCGAAGGCGACGCGCGTTAATCCTCCCCTCAAGGCGCAAAGGGATGTGCGCCTTATAATCGCTTTCTGACTTCTCCCTCCAGCTCAGCTAAAATCAAAACCTGTTAAGGGTTTCTGAACCAAATTACCATGCTCAAATATTTTTCCTCCTCTATTGCGGCGGTCTTATGCGTTGCGCTTAGCCTCGCCAGCTGCACGCACAGCCAGGCGCAGGTGCCGCGTCTCAAAAGCGAGACGATTACCTCTCCTTTAAGTCTGCGCCAGCGTATCGAAGGCAGCAGTGCCGACTACCCGCTCGTGGCCTTTGGCCTGCCGCTAAAAGCCGATGTGGTGCTGCAAGAGTTTTATCTGGAGCGCAACTTTGAGCTGGCGTGGTACGACGCGCAGCGACGGCCTAGCCCCCAAGCGCTGGCGCTGATCGACGCGATCGGCAAAATCGGCCGCGACGGTTTACTGCCGAGCGATTATCACTACCGGCGCTTACAAGCCATGGCCAAAGGATCGGCCGGACAAGCAGAGGAGTTCGATTTGCTGCTGTCTGACGCCGCGGCCAACCTCAGCCGCCATTTATTGATGGGCAAGGTCAATCCCGAGAGCATCGCCCCCGATTGGAAGGCCACACCGCGGCAAAGGGATTTGGTGGATGTGATGGCCGATCTCACCACCACCGCGAACGTCGATAAGCGTCTGCAGCAATTGCGCCCCATGCAAATTCGCTACGCCCGGCTGCAGAATTTTTTAGATCACTTGGACTCCACCCCCGCGCCCGCCTGGCCTGCCCTGACAACCACTCCGGCGATTAAACCTGGCGCGCGGGATTCCCGGGTGCCAGCGCTGCGCGAACGATTGGGTTACTGGGGGGATTTGACAAGCCGCCAGACGCCGCTGGATGCGGAGCTGTACGATGCCGAACTACAAGCGGCCATGCGCCACTTCCAGGCGCGCCACGGGCTGGACACCGATGGGGTGGCCGGCGCGAAAACACTGGACGCGCTCAACATCACCCCGGCGGCACGGCGCCAGCAAGTGGTGCTCAACCTAGAGCGCTGGCGCTGGCTGGCGGAGGATTTGGGGAAGAAGCACGTGCTGGTGAACATCGCTGGCTTTGAATTAAAGGTGATCGACGGCAACGAAACCGTTATGCGCAAACCGGTGATTGTGGGGCGCCACTACCGCCGCACGCCGGTGTTTAGCGACCGCATCCGCTATCTGGTGCTCAACCCCACCTGGACGGTGCCGCACACCCTCGCGGTCAAAGATAAGCTGCCGGATATTCAGGCCGATCCCGGCTATCTGCAACGCTTGGGGTTTACCGTGTTTGATCGCCAGCAAGCTGTGGTCGATCCAGCGCAGGTCGATTGGCGCAAGGTGAACGCGCGCAATTTCAACTATCGTTTAGTACAGGCCCCCGGCCCCCAAAACGCCTTGGGCCAAGTGAAGTTTATGTTTCCCAATTCCTATGACGTGTACCTGCACGACACCCCTTCCCGCGAGCTGTTCAACAAGGCCGATCGGGCCTTTAGCTCCGGCTGTGTGCGCGTTGCCGAGCCGCTGGATTTAGCCGAGTTGCTGCTGCGAGGCAACGGCGTGAACCGCGCGCAGATAGAGGCCATACTTGCCAAAGGCGAGCTGCGCACCCTTTTTCTCAAAGAGCCGGTGCCCGTGCATATTGAATACTGGACAGCGTGGATCGACAGCGCCGGCCAGGTGAATTTCCGCACCGATATTTATGACCGCGACCCGCCCTTGGCGGCCGCTTTAGCCGTGCCCTTATATGCCCAATAACCGCTGGCTTGCCGGCCTACTCCTGCCTTTGGCATTGCTCTTGTCCGGCGGTGCCACAGCCGTTGAAACCGCCGCAAAAAACAATAGCGCACGGCTAGCCCCTGCGACCTTTCCGCTCACGCTTAACGATCGCACCCTGCACTACACCCTGAACTTCGCGCCGCTGATGCCCGGCCAAGAAGTGGTGTTAGCGACGGCTCCCCGTCTGACTTCCCGGCTGGCGGTGCAGGTGGATGGGCACAACCTCAGCAATCGCGACGGCCACTATCGCTGGCGGGCACCGCAGCAGGCCGGGGTTCACCGAATGGACGTGCATCTGCGTTCGGCAGCGGCGGTCACCGGCTATCAAACCATTAGCATCCAGCTGTTGGTGATGGTGCCGGCCAAACAGGTCAAACAGGGATATCTCAACGGTTACCGTATCGGCCAATACCCGCCAGCGCTGAAAAATCTCAGCAGCTATCAGGCACCTGAAGGGTTTATTGAAGTCACCGTCAAAAACCAGAACCTGCGCATCTCGCCAAACTTCACCCTGGGTCAATTTCTCTGTAAGCAGGCCAGCGGTTTTCCCAAGTATGTGGCGCTCAAGCCGGCGCTGGTAGACAAGCTGGAGGAGCTGCTGCAGGAGGTGAATACCCGCGGCATCGCCACCCCCAGTTTTGTGGTGATGAGCGGCTACCGCACCCCCTATTACAACCAGGCCATTGGCAACGTCGCCAATAGCTACCACATCTACGGCGGCGCGGCGGATATTTATATTGATGTGGACGGCGACGGCGTCATGGACGATATCAATCGCGACGGCAAGCAAGATCAGGCGGATGCGGCGTTACTGTACGAGTGGGCATCGGTGCTGGTGACTCTGCGCAACCGCCCCGATTTGCGCGGCGGCGTCGGCCAGTACACCCGCACCTCGGCGCACGGGCCCTTTATTCATCTGGACGTGCGCGGAACACCGGCGCGCTGGGGGCGCTGGCCGCCGTAACGGCGGGCGCCCTACTCGTCCACTAACACCTCAACTTCGCTATAGGCCTCATCGCCCAAACGAGCGGCAAACCATTGCAGCGCGGGCGCCATCGTTTCGGCCAAATTCCACGGAGGGTTGACCACCAGCATGCCGGTGCCGGTCATGCCCGGTTGCAGATGGTCGCGGGTTAAACCAATCTCCAAGCGCAAAATGCGCCGCACGCCGCTGTTGCGCACGCGCTTGAGCAAAGTCTCAGTGCGCGCGGGGTCCGCGATGGGGTACCAGATGGCGTAAACCCCAGTGGCGAACTTGCGGTACAGCGCCGCCAAATGCTCAGCCGCCTTGCGGTAATCGTCTTTGACTTCGTAGGAAGGGTCGATCAGCACCAGCCCGCGCCGCTCGGGCGGCGGCGTCAGCGCCAGGCTTTTCGCCCAGCCATCTTCGGCGTAACAACGCGCATTGGCACTGCCGCGAAAGGTGCGTTCCAACTGGGCGCGATCAGCCGGGTGCAGCTCGCAGAGCACCAGACGGTCGTCCGCGCGCAACAGGTGCTGGGCAAACCACGGCGAACCGGGATAGGCGGATAAATGACGGCCGCAGGCCGCTGCCACACAGGCGCGATAATCCGCCAGGGCCGACGGCAGTTCCGGCACTTGCCACAACAAACCTATGCCGCGTTCGGACTCTCCCGTCTTGGCCGCTTCAGGGCTCTTGAGGCTATAAAAGCCGGCTCCGGCATGGGTGTCGAGATAGCACAGGGGCTTATCCTTCTGAGTCATATAGCGAAGAATCTGCACCAAAGTCGCGTGCTTGAGAACGTCGGCATAATTGCCGGCATGGAAGGCGTGGCGGTAGCTAAGCATGGAGTGGCCTCTCAATAAGAGCGCGCAGTATTCAGAAATCCTCCAACAGCGGCAAGGCACATCGACCAGGAGCAAGACATATCGCCGAGCAACCGGGCCGAATGACCTAGGTCACTCGGCTTTAACCGCAAGGGAACCTCGCATAGGCGCACGGCGTCGAACAGCCCAGCACGCGGCTTTACGCGACTTAGGCCGGCCGGAACGGCGTCGCAGAAAGCCACGAAATCGCGTCATTAAGCCGGCATTATCCGCACTTTTCATGTGCACTTGATTGAAAAAGGACCAGCTTCTGGGATAATGGCCCGGCCAAAAAAAGAGATACCTATCAGGCCATGAGTTTGCATTCTTCCCTAATTCGCACCTTTTGCGTCCTGCTGTGCAGTGCCGCTATCGCGCTCCCCACGTTCGCCGCCGCGAATACCACTTCCCGCCTGCAAGCGCGCTTGCAAGATCACGCCAACGAGCTGCAAAAACTGCAGGAGGAAGCCGAATTCACACGCTACAAACGTCAGTCCGCCGAAGAAAACCTCGAGCAACTGCAGGCCGAGCTCCGAGCGCGCGAGGTACAACTGGTGCGCCTGCGCGCGGAAATGGGCAACGAGCCGACCGCCGCCCAGCGCGAAGCGTTGGATAACGAAGCTCAGCGCATCGCCCTAGCCGAGTTGGGTATTAAGTCGCGCACGGCTGCCATCGACCGTCTGGAGCGCAAAGAGCAGGAATTGCGCGATGCCATGGCCAAGCTACAGGACGGCATTGCCAGAGCCGAGCGCGAAATCGCCGCCACCAAAGCCCGCCAAGAAGCGCAGATACAGGCGCGCAACCGCGCCATGCAAGAACAGCTTGAAGCCCTAAAACAAGAGAACGAACAACTGCGCTTGGCGATGGAAGAAGAGGCCCGCCGCGCGGAAGAAGCCGCCCGTCAGGCCGAGCTGGCACAGCAAGAAGCGCTGCGCCAAGCGGAAGAGCAAGCAGCGGCCTTAGCGGCGCAAACGGCGGCGCCACAGACGCCAGCGCCAACACAAGCGGCGGCTGGTAGCCCGCAAGTGGAGGACGATCTGAGTCAAGTGGTGTTGGAAGGAGAGCCACCGATTTATCAGGATGAAGACACCATCAAGGTCACCATTCGCAGCCGCTCCATCGACATGCCTGTGACCATGCTGCCCATAGGGCCCAACCTGTACCGCGCAGAGGTAGAGGTAGAGCCGGGACGCGCCTTCTTTGACGTGCGCAAACGCCGCTATCGCGGCCACTTCCCGGAAAAATCAGACTCGGATCCCTATGTGTTTTACTACGATCTGAACGGCGAGCGCCCCAAAATGTACGTGCGCACCAAAAGCAATGACGATCAGATAATCAGCAACGCCAAAGATCCCTTTTAATGCCCCGGGGCCGCGCCGCCCCGGCATCACTCCCACACCAGATTTTCCACCGCCTGCGCACTGACGCAAATCCAGCTGCCCTGCTGAACATGCTCCTTGATCGACAGATCCTGTTCGCCTTCCGGCTTGCCCCCCGGTGCGCCGCGCAGGCCGACCCAGGTATTGCGCCCCGAGCGCTTGGCGATGTACATGGCCTGATCGGCACAGTCCACCACTTGCTCCCAACTCAGCGCACTGGGTTGCAGCGGGTAAAACGGATAGGACGCAAAGCCGAATGAGCAGGTTTTGTGCAGTACCAAGTCCGGCCCGAGGCGGAACGGGTGGCGCTCGATTGTTACCCGCAGCCGCTCCACCAAATCCGCCGCTTCGCGCCAGGAGGTGGCGCGGGCGACTATGAGAAATTCCTCACCGCCCCAGCGCACCAAATAATCGGACTCCCGCATGGCTTTTTGCAGCAGCGCCGCCAATTGCTCCAACAAGCGGTCGCCGGCGCTGTGGCCATGGACATCGTTCACCTGCTTGAACCGGTCCACATCCAACAGAATAAACACCAGGTCGTGGTTGTGCGGCCGTGTATCCGGCTGGCGCAACCACAGGCGATACTGCTCGGTGACAAATTCGATATCCCGGGCAATGTTTTGAGTAAGGTAGCGGCGATTTTTCAGCCCCGTCAGGGGATCGGTGATGCTGTACTCCTCAAGCCTTCGATACGCTTGGTGCAGCGCCTCCTGTGCCTCTTGCAGGCGTTTGGCTTCCGCGTGCAGCTCGGTGGTGCGGGCGGCGACTTTGCGGTTGAGCGAGCGGTGCATTTCCAGGTGCTGCAGATGGATAAATACCCGCGCCAGCAGCTCCTCTTTTTTGATCGGTTTGGTGAGATAGTCGTTGGCACCGGCTTCGAAACCAGCCAGCAGGTCTTCGGTGCGCGCACGCGCACTGAGCAGAATGATGGGCAGCTCTTGCGGGGTGTAGGTCTGGCGCAATTGCCGGCAGGTGTCGTAGCCCGACAGGTGCGGCATCATGACGTCCATAATCACCAGGTCGACATCGCCTTTTTCCACTTCCGCCAGTGCGTGCACCCCTCGGTGCACCTGGGTCACGCGGAAATCGTATAACGCCAAGATGTTGTGCAGCACGGTCAGATTCACCGGCTCGTCATCGACGATTAGGATGTGCGCGCCTCTGCCGTAACCCTGGGCGCGGCGCTCCTCAAGCTTGACCTCATCAGCGGCAACCGGCGGCGTCGGCTCCTCCAGCACCGTCAGCGGTTCCGCTTCTGCTGGGGTGTTCGGCAGCGTGAAGATAAAACTGGAGCCCTGTTCAAGGTGCGAATCGAGGCGAATCTGACCGCCGTGCAGCTCCACCAATTGACGCGTCACCGACAGGCCCAGGCCGGTCCCGCCGTGGTGCCGCTCCACCTCATCTGAACCCTGCTGAAACGCGTCGAAAATCCTCTCGGCATGCTCGGGGGCGATACCGCTACCGGTGTCGCTCACCGCGATTTCGACGGCTTCCCCCCGCCACTGCGCGGTGACGGTGATACTGCCTTGGTCGGTAAATTTGACGGCATTACCCAGCAGGTTGTGGAGGATCTGGTGCAGGCGGTCTTCATCGGCATACACCAGCAGTTGCTCCGGCACCGCGTTATGCAGCTTAACCGGCTTGCTGCCCAGCAGCGGTTGGGTCAGCGCCAGCACCGCTTCTACCAGCGCGCGCAGGTCCACCTCGCGGCGGCGCAGCTGCGGGCCGGCCTGTTGATGTTTGGCAAAATCGAGAATGTCATCCACCAGCGTTACCAGTCGCCGACCACTGGTGACAATCAAGTCCAAGTGGCGGCGGGCGGATTCAGTAAGAGGACCGCTAATGCCGTCCAGCAACGCTTGGGCAAGGCCCAAAACGCCGTTCAGCGGTGTGCGCAACTCATGGGAGGTACTGGCGAGAAATTCATCTTTGCGGCGATCGAGCTCCCGCAGCGCCCGGACTCGTTCGCGCTCCTGCTCCAGCAGCTGACGCTCGTGCGCCACCTTGCGCTTCTGGCTATAGATGAACCACGCCATCACCAGTAACAAGCCGGCGGCGTATAAGGTATAGGCCCACCAAGTCCGCCACAGCGGCGGCAGCACGGTGATGCGCAGGCGGCGCCCCTCCAGATTCCAAACGCCATCGTTATTCGAGCCCTTTACCTCAAAAAAATACTCTCCCGGATCCAAGTTGGTGTAGGTGGCGAGGCGGCGGTTGCCCACCCGGTGCCAGCGCGAGTCGAACCCCAGCAGGCGATAGGCGTATTGGTTGTCCTGGCTGGCGCGGTAGTTCAGCGCCGCGTAGGTGAGAGAAAATGCCGACTGGGTGTGGTCGAGCCTTAGGTGCCCAGTGGTATGGATACTGCTCGACAGCGGCGAATCTGCTTCTGCCACCCTCACCGAGCGGTTGGCGATCTGCAGATCGGTGAGAACGATCGGCGGCACATAATTGTTGTCCACTAACTGCGCCGGGTTGAACAGGGAGAACCCTTTGCTGCTGCCAAAGAAAAGTTCGCCGCGCCGGGTCAACAAAGCCGTGTTGCGGTTGAACAAATTGCCGGGCAGACCGTGGCGTCTATCGAAGTTGCGGAAGCTTTGGTCAAGAGGATCAAAGCGCGATAAACCTCTGCGGGTACTCAGCCAGATAAAGCCCTCGCGGTCCCCCTGAATGCTGCTGACAGTATCCTCCGCCAAACCATCGTCCGTGGTGAAGGTGTGGAATTTGCGGGTTTGATAGTCCATCACGCTCACCCCGCCCCCCTGGGTGCCAACCCACAGATAGCCGTAGCGGTCTTCGTAAATGGCGGTGACAAAATCGGCGGCTAAGCTGTCTGCATCACCTTTTACGGGGTAATAGTGGGCGCTGAAGCGCCCGCTGTCGCGATCGAGCAAAAATAGGCCGCGCGCGGTGCCCCACCAGAAGTTGCCGTGGCTGTCTTCGTAGACAACCCGGGAGTAAAGGGTGGTTTGCGCGCCGATCATCTGCGGCGGTGGCAGATAGCGGGTAAAGTCGTCAGTCGCGCGGTTATAGCGGTTTAGACCCAGTTCGGTGGCGACCCAGATATTCCGCCGGCTGTCCTCGTATACATCCCACGGCTCGCTTCCCCACAGGCTATTGGGGTTGCCCGGCTCCTGCACATAGCGGATATATCGCCCGGTCACCGGGTCGCGGCGGTTCAGCCCGCTGGACCAAATACCCAGCCAGAGCGCACCTTCGTAATCCTCGATAATCGACAAGGCAGTGCTGCCGCTGGGTGTTGAGGTATCGCCGGGTCGGTGCTGGATACGGGTGAAGCGGTTGCTGTGACGGTCGAAGTAGCTGATTCCCAGGCCGGTGCCAATCCACAGGTTGCCGCGGCTGTCCTCAAACGAAGAGATCACCCCACCGTCGCTAATGCTGTTGGCGTTGAGCGGATCATAGCGATAGTTGTGGAACACCGAAGCGCGCGCATCCACCATATCCACGCCCGAGGGGAAAAAGCCCAGCCAGACATCGCCGGCGCGATCTTCGAAGAGGCTCCGCACCACGTGATTGCCCAAGCCATCGTTCTGGCCTTCCCGATAACCAAAGCGGTTGACGCGACCGGTGGCTTCATCCAACAAACTCACCCCCTGAGCCTCGCCGATCCAGAGCTGCCCCTTTCCATCTTCGAGTATGTCCCAGATAACCCCGCCCTTTTCCGCTGGATCGCGCGCGTAACGGATGATCTGATCGCGGCTCGGATCATAGCGATTTAAGCCGCCGCCATAAGTGCCAAACCAGACCCGGTTGCGCCGGTCCACATACACCTTGCGCACATCGTCGGCGCTCAAACTGTGGGGATCGGCAGCGGCGTGACGGTAGTAGGAGAAGGTATTTTTATCGGGATGAAAGCGGCACACGCCGCTCTTCAGCCCCAGCCAGAGGTGCCCCGCCGCATCCTCGGAGATGCTCCAGACGGTGTTACTGCCGGCGGGATCCGGGCCGCTTTGCAGCGCAACCAGGCGAAAGCTGGCGTCGTCGGGAAGAAACTCCAACAAGCCGCCGCGGGTGGCCAGCCAAAGCCGCTGCCGGCGGTCTTGCCAAATGAAATTCACATCCTGGAGCGCTTCGACATCGTGCGCAGGGGCGCTATAGGGAAAGCTGACAAAGTGATCGCGCTCGGCATCGTATCGGTGCAGCCCAACGCGTGAGCCAATCCACAAGTCACCACGGTGATCGAGGAATAGATCATTGAGGTAGTTGGACGGCAGCGAAGTCTGTTCCAGTGGGTCGTGGCGGTAAATGCGCAGCTCGTAACCATCGTACCGCGCCAGGCCATTGGAACCGGCAAACCACATAAAGCCGGTGGCGTCCTGAGCTATGTCATTTATATAACCGATGGATTCCACTTGATCCGGCAACACGTGGTGAAACACCAGGTGCCGAGAGGCTTCCGCATAGGCCGGACAACCGACGCCCAGCAGCCACGCGGCCGCCAGCAGCCACAGCCAGAGCCGCCCAAAAGGCCGAGTGGAAGCAATATTGCGCCTGCGGTCGTTATCAATCGCCACTGGTGGTCCTAAATGCAATGGGTAGACCCCTCTGTATTGCGAGCCGGGGTTTGTTATGCGTGCGCCTTAAGTCTAGTTTCAATTTGCCGGGGCAACAGCCTGGCCACAACTCTGCCGTTGCCGGGGGCGTTTTCTGCGAACGGCTTCCTTCCAACCCCCTCGTTATTACGTTAAGTGCGCACTTTTGCGGAGCTTGCACGGAATCCGTATATCCGCCTGTGGCACTATCCACTTCAGGCATCTGTACAAAACACGAGCAAGTTTGCGCACCACAAGACAGGGCAGTCGCACAATAAAGACAGATCCGGGTTAACGAGGTAGTACTTATGAAAGAGAAACACGGGTTTCACTTTGGCAGGATCTCAATCATCAACCACTGGATTATGGCCATTTTGTTCCTCAGCGTACTCTCGCTGGGTTTTCTGTTGGATTTCTTCGGTTCGGGGCGCGCTCTGCGTGGGCCCTGGATGGAGGCACATAAAGCGGGCGGCGTCATTCTCTTGATGTTTGGCCTGTGGCGGGTCGGCTGGCGACTGACTCAGGGCTTTCCTAAAGATGTGGTCCACATGCCCTGGTGGCAACACCTGGCGGCCAAGCTCGCCCACTGGGTGTTGCTGTTCGCCATCATTGCCATGCCGGTATCGGGCATACTGCTGAGCCTTTATAGCGAGCGGGGTATCAACGTCTTCGGCCTGTTTGTCATTCCGGCGCAGGGGGAAAACGAGCTGGTCAGCCGTTTCGCCTCCATGACTCACGAAATCCTCGCCTACATGGTCGCCGCCACTATCCTCATGCACGTGGGCGCGGTCCTCAAACACCATCTGCTCGACCGGGACGAAACACTGGGCCGTATGCTGCGCGTGCGCAAAGCACCACCTGCCAAACCCGCACTTAAGCAGCGCCCCGTTTCGGTCCCCGTTAGCGGCCCGCTCAAGCCCGCCAGACCAGAACTGAACAGCCACGCCATTGGGCGGCCGGCACCGGTAAGGCCATCTTCCGCCAGGCCACCGCGCGCTGCTGGCGTGCACTATCGGAAACCCTAAACTTTGGCAGCGGAAATTACTGGTGGAAGGTCGCCCCATCGGTACGGGCGACAGCCACCATAAATGCGCGGATCCGCCATAGGTTTTGTCCGGCGACGACATGGTCGTCCGCAGGGTGGAGCTACTGCTCAATGAGCACCTTCTCCGCTCCACCCATTTTTCAATGACTCTACGCTCACAAACCCAGCACCGCGCCATCGATCAACCCTACAAACCGCACACTTTGGCAGCTTCGCCGGGTATAAATCCCGCACCGTAAAAAAGGCGAATTGCACAGCCTTTGCTAGACTTCGTGAAATACCTACTCTTTCGTCGGTACCCTGCCGACGGACCCGCGCCGGAGCTATAAAAACTTGTGAAAACGTCCACATTCATTCTAGTGCTGGTGGTCATTGCCTGGTTGGGCGCGACAGCGGTGGCAAGCATGTCAGAGCGGACCTACCAGCTGATGGATACCGGAGGCGTAAGGACGCTCTACAGCGACAGAAGTCCGGCCACTGCCCTGAATTGGCTTGACCGTGAGCGACAGGGCTTTAGCTGTCTCTTAACCTTAACCACCGGCGTACGCTATTGCGGCATGAATGTGCAATTGGGGGATGGTGCACGCCAAGGCATCGATTTTTCGGCGTATTCCAAACTGCGTTTGGAGGTTGAATACAAAGGACCAGCGGAAAAATTTCGCATGTATTTTCGCAACGTGGTGGACGACCCGAATTTTACCGACACCAAGTACCACGAAGTCGACGTACCGGTGCGCCGAGGCTCGTATATTTACGAAATACCCTTCGATGCCTTCGAGATTGCCGACTGGTGGATTGAGCTTATGCAGGTGCGAGATCGGCCGGACATACTAAAGGGAAGCTGGGACCAGGTCGTGCATATAGGCTTTGATGTCACCACCCCCACGTCAGTCGGCCAACATTATTTTAATATCACTGAATTCTCAGTGGTGGCACCCTGGCTGAGCGCCAATACACGCACCTTGTGGGCGGTGGGTTCACTGACCTACTTTGTAGTGGTGGGCCTTTTGTACAACTTTTTCCGCTTGCGTACCGAACTAAAAGAACGCCACGACGAAATGTTCGGCCTATTAAGAAAATTACAAGAAGCCGATACCGAGTCGGCGCATTTCAAGCGCTTGTCCATGTACGACCCGCTTACCGGCTTGCTCAACCGGCGCGCCGCGCAGGACTTAGTGGATGAGTTCGCCCAACACAACTCGCTCACCGGCACAGCTGTCGTGGTGATGGACATCGACCACTTCAAACAGGTCAATGATACCTACGGCCACGAAGTGGGCGACGAAGCGCTGAAGAGTATCTCCAAGGTCGTACAAAATGCGGTGCGCGAAGGCGATGCGGCAGTACGCTGGGGTGGTGAGGAAATTGTGATTATTTGTCCGCGAACCAGCTTCGACGGCGCGTTACGCGTGGCCGAAAAGTTGCGCGACGAAATTAAAGAGCTGCGCTTTAGTGCGGAGGATTTGCGCCTCACCGCCAGTTTCGGAGTGGCGAATATTCGTCACGGCGAAAGTTTCAGTCAAGCTTTGGGGCGCGCGGACGAAGCCCTGTACGACGCCAAAAACAATGGTCGGGACCAAGTTCGCGCCCATCGCTAAGCGCCAACCCCCGGTGGTCTGCGTGTCGTATGAGTCAATAGGCGCGACTTGCAGCAGCTGCGCTGCTCGTGCGCTATGAGCTAGCGTCTAGCAAGATAAGACGATCGGCCAAACCCCGCGATAACACACGCGCTTCGCATCAGATGTTTCACTCTGGGCGGATTTCTTGAACCGTTAAAGTATCGACGAAATAGCTGGCCGTTGGATTTTCCGCTTCCAGATAGACCGCAACGTTTTCCGAGTCGCTGATATTGCCAGAGGCAAAAGTCCCAACCACTTCGGTCCACTCGGTATTGCGCACCCAATTCCCGCCGAGGGGTGTAAAGGTTGTTTGACCTGCCGTCTTGCGCCGTATCGTCAAGCGGAGCTGCGAATCCGGCTCGCCCTCATTGAGGCGCGCATAAACGCTGAAGCGATAGAACGTATTATCTTTTAACCCCGAAAGCGGCATCATGGGTGCATGCCACTCTTGTTTGCGACCGGCAATCAACACGCTGTATTTCCCCGAGTGGGCATGGGCCGAGCTGCGGCTGATCACGCCACCTTGATGCGTCCAAGGCTCCAGCCCCTGCTCCACATCGCCATTGACAATTATCTCGGTGGACACTTTTTTTGCCGAGGCAGCCGCCGCTTGCAGCTCTGCGGAGAGTTCGGCGTAAGTGATCATCAAGTCATCAATTAAATATTTAATATCGACATTATCCACCTCAACGCTCAACGTATTAATATCGGTGCTCGATTGGTTGCTATCGATAAACTCGCCTTCCAATTTCTGCCAGGTTCGCGGTTCCACGTGCACTTCCGCGAGCGGCACTAGGGTGATGGTCCCATCAGAAATTCGCGCCCACACCAATCTCGCATTGGACGCCTGGTCTGTGTCATACAACTTTATCCACACGGACGCGTTATAAGCCCGCCCCACTTCCAAAGGCGGCAAGACGAGAAGCGGCCCGTGCGAGGCATTGGTACGGTTGGCAAAAAGAAGGCTGCCTGGGGATAAATACCCGTGCTCACGCACATAAGAAGGCTGATTGCCGCGATACAACAGGCTGCTGCTGGGCGTGATAAAGTACGGACTTTGATCAAAATTCAACTGGATCAGGGGCGCTATATCACCTTTGCGGTCCGCTTCTAGGCCTGCACCAAATAGCGAGGAATCCGTCGGTACCGCTTCGATGAAGATTTCTTTGTTGCCGATAGAATCAGGGGTGCACGCCCCCAATACCAGCGGGAACACCGCCAGCAAACTCCGCTGTATTTGAGCGGCCAGTCGAGAAATACGAATCTTTTTCATCATCGATAACGTCATCCGAAGCGGTAGGCCGATAGCGAGCACCACCAGTTACTTATGGTTGGTGGCAGCTCACATCCGGCTGTCGCTTAAAGCTTAGCTGAGGAAAGCCGCACCCGCGAAATCCGGTGCCTGTTGTCCGCCTATTTTCTTGTCTCGTTTTGCTTAGTAAGTGCGGTATGCTGACGGAAAAACGCCTCAAACTCCTGCGCGGGCATTGGTTTGGCAAAGTAGTATCCCTGAATTTGGTCACAACCCAGCTCCCGTAAAAATTGTACTTGCGCTTCGTCTTCCACACCTTCAGCCACCACCTGCAAATCCAAGCTGCGCGCCATAGCCACAATAGTGCGCACTATGGCGGCGCTGTCGCCGTCGGTGGGGGTATCGACAATAAAAGAGCGATCGATCTTCAGTTCATCAATGGGGAAGGTTTTCAGATAACTGAGAGACGAATAACCAGTGCCAAAATCATCAATGGATAAAAGCGCGCCAATGGTTTTGATTTTAAACAGCAGATCTCCTACCCGGTCGCGATCGCCCATCAGAACGCGCTCGGTAATCTCGAGAATCAACCGCTCCGGATCCATTGCGGTATCGCTCAAAACGTTTTGCACAATCAATGGAAAACGGTTATCGCGGAACTGCTGGGCCGATACGTTGACAGAGATGCTAAGCCCCTCCAGGCCCTTTTTCTGCCACTGCACATTCTGTTCACAGGCGTGGCGCAGCACCCATTCGCCAATGGGAATGATCATGCCGGAATCTTCCGCTACCGGAATGAATTCATAGGGCGGAATAAAGCCCCGCTGGGGGTGTTGCCAGCGCAAGAGCGCCTCCGCGCCTTTGACCTCGCCGGTTGCCGCGCAAATCTTCGGCTGGTAATACAAGTCCAACTCGCTGCGCTCCAACACCCGCCGCAGACTGTGCTCCACGTTCATGCGCTGTTGCGCCACCGCGTTGATTTTGGCCGAAAAAAACTGGTAGCAGTCGCGGCCCTTTTCTTTGGCGTAGGCGGTGGCGGCACCGGCGTGCTTCATCAGCGTGTCGGTGGTGTCGGCATCTTTTGGAAATACCGCAATGCCGATGCTGGCGGTAATGTAAATTTCGCGCTGACGAATATGAAACGGCTCGCGCAGGCCGGCGCGCAGGCGCTCGGCAATGGCGACGATCTGCCCCTCATTTTTAAGGTCGGTCAACAGGATGGAAAACTCGTCGCCGGACAAGCGCGCAATATTGCGCCAAGCCGCCTCTGAGCCACCGCGGCTGACGGTGTCGGTTTCGCGCAGACTTTTTAACAAGCGCAGGGACACATCCACCAATAATTCATCCCCCGCTTGGGTTCCCAGCAGTTCATTAACTTGCTGAAAGCGGTCAATGGCAATATTGAGCACGGCGACTTGGTCTTTTTCGCGCGCGGCGCACTTGAGCGCCCAATCGAGACGGTCGAGAAATAATTTTCGATTGGGCAACTGGGTGAGCGTATCGTAATAGGCCAGCTGATCCTGATAAGCCTTAACGGTCAGGGTATTTCTGATGCGCAGCACCAGCTCGCTGCGATCCACTGGCTTGGCGAGAAAATCCGTAGCGCCCATTTCCAGCGCTTTTAATTTGGTGTTGGAATCATTGGACGAGGTGAGCACGATCACCGATAGGAATCGCGTGTCCGGATTTTCCCGCAGCGTTTTGAGAATGGCAAAGCCATCCACCTCCGGCATATTTAAATCCAGCAGCACTACATCTGGCCGCTCATTAAAAATGGCGTCCACCGCCGTTGTGGAGTCTTCAATTTTGATAAAAAAGTGATAGCCGTGTTCTTCCAGGCAAGTCTGTAATACATCCATCACCAGCGGCTCGTCGTCAATCATCATGATGACGGCGTCGTAAAAAGGTGTTTCCGGTTTAGGTGTCGGGTTCATAACTTACCTGAATACTCCGCAGCGGCTTTTCGTCCTCTGCTTATCATTCGCCAAAGCGCTCGCCATCAGCCCGTCCTGTGCTCCGCCGCAGGCGTGTCATCCTGCTGCAGTAACGAGCGGTCAATGCGCTGAAACAGCTGTCCGATATCGGCGACCATCTGCAAAACTTGCTGATCGTCCTGTTGCTGCGCGGCGGTTTCCAATTGGTAGAAAGGCTCGGTGAGCGTGTAAAAACCCACGGTTCCAGCCGAGCCTTTTATTTTGTGCGCGATCACGGCAAGTTCGCGATAGTTGCGCGCGCGGTGAAGCTCGCCGATTTCCTTTAGCTGTTGCTCCAGCTTGATCACAAAGCGGCTGACGATGGGGCGGTATTTTTCGTTGTTCTGCAAAATGGAAATAACCGGCGCTTTATCGTCCGAATATTTGACTGCGCGCTCGGTACCTTTCGTTTTGACGAGCCGGTCCTGCAAGACGGGAATCGCCGATGCCGGCCTTTCCACCCGTTTGCCACCTATGTAATCGGCCACTTTTTCCAACAGAAAATCGATTTTAATCGGCTTGCCGAGATAACCATCGAAGCCCGCCTGCAGGCAGCGCTGCTCTATGCCTTTCATGGCGTGAGCGGTCAGCGCAACTATGGCGGTTTTTACGCCGAGTTCGCGCATTTTGCCGACGGCGGTGTAACCGTCCATTTCCGGCATTTGCACATCCATCAAAATCAGTTGAAAGCTATTCTTGCCAACAATTTGCAGGGCTTCCACACCGTTGCCCGCCACCGTCACCATAATCCCCTGGTGGTTGAGCACCAAGCGGATCAGGTCGCGGTTTTCTTCGCTGTCATCCACCACCAATACATGAGCGCGGGGCATCTGCCAGTCGGCTTCTTGGTCGTGCGGTTCGCTGCGCGCTGCCAGCAGTTGTTGTGGGCGCAGCAACGGCACCTTGCGACAATCACCCGGATCCAGAGCAAGCGTAAAGCGGCTGCCTCGGCCCACCTCACTGTCCACCGCAATATCACCACCCAGAGCCTTGGCAAATTTTTTACTGATGGTGAGGCCGAGTCCGGTACCGCCGAAACGGCGGGTAATGGAGCTGTCGGCCTGCACGAAAGGATCGAATATTTTTTCCCGCTGGGTGTTATTCATCCCTATGCCGGTGTCGATGACTTCAATGAACAGCTGGCCATTGCCTTGGGCGCTTTGACCATTGCCTTGGGCATTTTGGTCATAGCCTTGAGCGTTTAGGTCATAGCCTCGGGCGTTTT
>CAYZVN010000025.1:0-18324 GCA_964482025.1 uncultured Saccharophagus sp.
ATCTACGGTAATACCCAGTGGCATTTAACAAGCGCACCAGCACGCGCCGTTCCGAGGCTGGACGCGCTAACACGCGCCGCTTGCTAATAGTTATTTACTTGCACTAAAGGTAGCCAAGAATGGAAATTCGCCGAATTCAAGTATCTGATGTTCCAAGCTTCTTGGATCTATGGAGTAGGACATACTCTGAAGGATCCTTCCTCGCAAAAGGCCCTCCACCAGAAGATCGAGTGAGATCAGCTATAGAGTTAGTTGCCAGTAAAATGATTCCGAACTTTGTCGCCATTGAAGGCAGAAAAGTGATCGGAGCTGTGGAAGTCTTCCCTGGAACAATGTGTGGCAAGAAATATGAAGGGGCAGAAAAAGTAGGTCACTTGGGGATTCAGGTTGATTCTGCGTACAGAAGAATGGGTATAGGTAATAGCCTGATGATGGCTGCAATCTCCGATGCTATTCGTTTCGGGTTTGACTCAATTGAACTCTCCGTTTTTGAAACCAACTTCGCTGCGATCCGGTTGTACGAAAAAGTAGGATTTGTTAAGTGCGGTCAAGATCAAAGTGATGCCTTGCTAGCAGGAAGTGGTGCAAAGGAGCAGCAAATGGTTTTCAATATCGTACATAACAAACGCCGTCAAATTGACGCGCAAGCGCCCACTTGAGGCGGGCATTATACATGCAGGAGAACGTCATGAAGAAAACCGGAAAAATCAACTATATCGAGATTCCATCAAGAGACCTTGAAGCAACGAAGGCGTTCTTTATTTCGGCTTTTCAATGGGCATTCGTCGACTATGGCTCCGAATATGTGGCTATTGAGAATGCCGGAATTGATGGGGGCTTTTACAAATCCGACAAAGTATCTTCACCCAAGGGCGGTAGCGTACTGGTCGTTCTTTATAGTTCGGAGCTTGAGGAAACACTCACAAAGGTTATATCGTCAGGCGGTAAGGTGGTTCAGGATATATTCGATTTCCCCGGCGGGCGGAGATTTCACTTCGCTGATCCAAATGGAAATGAATATGCTGTTTGGTCTGAACCCGATGCATAACCAAGCGTACCAGTTTGCGGCGCATCGACGGCAGGATGCTCACAAGCTCGCGCCTCTGTACGAGGCGTTATGTTTAAAGGGTAACTAAAAATGGAGTCTTCGTATGAGAGTAATATATAGAGTATTGGTGGTTGTAACTTGTTTTTTTGCAGCAATAGCCTGCTACAGTTTCGGAATCCCAGCGGGCGGTGTTGTGTTTTTTATTCTAGGTATAATCTTTGAGGGGCTGTTCTGGATAGGCATATTTGGCAAAAAATCTCTGAAATAGACTTAACCTATTACCCAATCCAGTATTAAAAATCCAAACTAGCGGCCTTTAATGCTCGGTTCTATCATTTGTACTAAACACATAACAGTATTCTTTCCTGCCTCGCGCCTAGCACTTACCAAACAAACAACTTGAACCCAACAAGCGTACCGCTAATACCCAGAAGCATGAGCCATCCTGTTAAGATCGCCATCGAAGAAGGGATTTTTGGGCTTATCTCGGGAAATAGAATCAGAGCCAATGCAAACATAGGCAAAAGGCCAAAAAGTTGGCCTGAATAAGTAGACTTGATTGGCGTATGTGGTGGGATGCCTAGATATATCAAAAGATATAGTGCAGCGAAAGCCAAGGCTCCCAATTCGCTTTTATTAAGTCCGTGCGACCTCCCATAAGCAAAATATGCTACTGCGATAAACAGGAAAACCATTAGCTCAAGCACACGACCACCTCTTTCCTCTTTGGATAAATTATTTAGTGGGGCAGGTGAAGCAGCTTATTTGCTTTCGCATGATAGTCCATAATTTTTTTAGCTTATCTCGATCAAGGATAATAGAGGTTCGAGCATGCGGTCTTTTCGAGCATTGCTCAATTGCTTTTTCCAGGTTGAGGGTAGGCTCCGCAAGATTGCTCTAAAACCGCTAGAATCTCAGAATAGAGCCCCGTGCTGTGCCGCGCTTGATTATGTGGCCGCGGCACGGGGTGGAGGCTATTTGTGTTTCGGACTTTCCGTTAATACCACCACGGCTCCGCCGGAGCCAGCCAGGGCGAGTTTTACACTTTTGCGTTTATTAACTCTTTGGTGTGTTTTGGTCACACTGGAAATGGTTTTGCCGTCTTGCCAAATCTCTGCGCTGTAAGTGCCATCGGCTAAAAAATCCAACGGAATTTTAATTTTGCGAGGGGATTCATTGGTCATGGCGCCGATATACCACTGTGTGCCTTTACGTTTGGCGAGCACGACATATTCACCGATATCGCCTTGTAAAAATCGCGTTTCATCCCAGGTGACGGGTACGTCGCGGAGAAACTCCAAGCCGTCTGCCCATTCGTTTTCCGGCAGCGGCCAGATGCCGTTGGTTTTGCTGTAGGTGATGGGGGAGTCCGACAGCATTTGCAGCGGGCTGTCGTACACCACGTACATAGCCAAGGCTTGTCCGCGTGTGGTTTGCACATAGGGCAGGGTGTTGCGCCATAACTTGGGCATGTCGGCCGGGGTGGTGTGGCGGAAGCCGCCGGGGGTGTAATCCATGGGGCCTAATATCATGCGCGTGTAGGGTAGGGTGACGTTGTGGCGCGCGGTAATGCGGGAGCTCCATTTATTAAATTCGCCCCCCATTACACCTTCCTGCGTGAGCAGATGTGGGTAGGTGCGGTTCATGCCATTGGCGGCCATGGAGCCGTGTAAATCCACCATGATGTGATATCGCGCGGCCGTGCTCAGCAGTTTGTGGTAGTAGTCCACCATTTCCTGGTCGGACCTTTCCATAAAATCCACTTTAATGCCTTTAACACCCCATTGCCGATAGGTTTTCAGCGCTTCTTCCATTTGCCAATCCAGCTGCTTCCACTGCAACCACAACCAAACACCCACGTTATTTTCTTTGGCGTAGCGCAGAATTTCTGGCAGATCCATATCGGCAATAGGCTTGAGCACATCGGAGCCGGGTTTGCTATTGAGTGAGGTGCCTTGGTGCCAACCGGCGTCAATCAAAATGTATTCGAGTTTGAGGGCTGCGGCAAAATCGATATAAGCCTTGTAGGTGGCGGTGTTCATGCCCGGTTTTACGCTGGCATCGCGCAGGGCGACTTGGTTGTCGTTCCACCAATCCCAGGCGACTTTGCCGGGTTTTATCCAGCTGGTATCGGTAAGCGCAGAGGGTTCACCTAATAAAGTGACGAGGGACGATGTCATTAAATCGCCAGGCTGGTCGCCCATTAAAATAATGCGCCAAGGCGTGGTGAAATTTTTATGGAGCGTGCCCTTAACGGCGACCACATCCAAACCATCGCGGCGACTGTCGAAGCGGGGAGTGAGTACAGAGGAGACGCCGAGGCGGCCATCACCTAAGCCGGCGTACCAGCTGCCGGGGTAATCGCGCAGGTTGGATTCGGCCAGGGCAAAGGTGGTTTGGCCGTGGCCGGTTTTGCACACCAGGGGATGATCGTACAGGTGGTGTTGGCGAATCTTGGAGGCTTTAACGGGATCAAATTCGCCTTCGTGGCCGTTGGAAAATTTGCCGAGATTGAGGCCAAAACACTGGTAATCCGCCGGAAAGAAAAACCCCGTCATTTCATATTGAATGCTGAATTCTTTAAAGGGATTTTTAGTTGGTAATTCGTAACGCAAAGCAACGCCGTGGTCGTAAGCGCGGACCTGAATATTCAGGTATTTTTGCGGGGTTTTATGGTCGGCAAATTCTGCGACAAGATATTCGTAATGATCCTGCAGTGTGTGATGGGGGCCGGCCACCATCTGGTGTTGGTCCCGCACCGATTGGTGGGTGTGGGTTAACAAGGTCATTGGCCCGTCGCCCAAGCGGTCGTTATCAATAGCAAACCCCAAAGACGAATCCACGATGACCGGTTTGCCATCGCGCTCTACTTGATAACGTAAACCGGCTTCAGTGTTGGACAGTGACACGGTAATGCGTTTGTCGGGTGAGCTGATTACCAGGGTTTCCGCCAGGAGCGGGGTGATTGGTAAAAGACACAGTAGAGCAAGGAATCGCAATCGAATCATGAGAATATCCAAAATAAAAGGCCACCCGAAGGCGGCTATGGTGGTTTCTAATTGCGATCAATTCAAGTCGTCAATTCAATGAGGCGTTTCGCTGTGGGAGCCAGTCAGAACCGTTATCTGCCCAAGAGCTTAACAGCGGACGAGATTATGGGGGGTGTGGGTTACACTAGACCGGAATTTGGGTCACCCTTAGAGAGGTCTGGCTCGGCATTGTTGCTGATGCGGATAATGCTTATGGCTTTTCTCCTGGTTGCAGGTTTGGGGGGATCGTTCGGGGTAGTGATGACGCTACGCTGGGTGACAGTCCCGGCGAAGTCTGCGTGAAGAAGCTTTTTCTGTGCGACCAATATGGTTAAATGTAGGGCTTTTCAATAGAGGTAAGATTTTATGTACGACGGTTTTGCAGCGCTGATTTTTGATATGGATGGCACTTTGGTGGACAGCGGGCAGCTGCATGAAATTGCGTGGATTGAGGCTTTGAATCATTATGCAGTACCTATTGACCGGCCATTGATGCGGTCGCTTTCGGGGGTGCCAACTTTGGACACCATTGAGCTTTTGATCAAAAAATTCCAGCTGCGCAATATGCCGCCGGCGACGGAGATTCAATTGTTCAAAGAGGACTTGGTACGCCAAAAGGTCGCTTCACTGGTAAAGCCGACGGCGCTAAAAGAGGTGGTGCTGCGCTATCACGGAGAAAAGCCCATGGCGGTGGGAACGGGCGCGCGAACGGCTGAAGCGCAGCACATATTGGAAATTTGTGGATTGGATAAATATATCACCGCAGTGGTGGGGGCCGATCGGGTGGCGCGCCCTAAGCCAGCACCGGATACTTTTTTGCGCTGTGCGGAGCTGCTCGGTGTGGCACCGCAGGAATGCGTGGTTTTTGAAGATGCAAAGTTGGGTATAGAGGCGGCCGAAAGTGCCGGTATGACGGTGGTGGACGTTTATGCTGAGCTTAATATTCACAATGATTATTTTTTGTGATTTGTAACCGCATAAAAAAAGGCGAGCTGTGAAGGCTCGCCTTTAGTTTTTTAATTTACTCCATTAATTAGAAGTAGTCTGCGGATAGCGGTATTTTTCACGCTGCACGTATTCCACTGTCCATATGATGGGCTCCACCGAAATATTTTTATTGGGGCCGATCATCATTTCTTTTTTGATTTCACCCATAGCCGCGAGGAAGCCCTGACGGTCGCTTTCAATGGTTTCGCGGATGTAATCGTTATCCTTATACAGCTCGCGGACACGGGCGACAGTTGCTGGGTCGTCGATCCAGCCATCCACGCCATACTGGCCTTTCGGCAAGCGGTTGGGCGCTTTGTCCAACCATAGGCGCAAGTCGTTGTTGCTGCGGTTCATCCCGTCTTGGTGGCAGCCTATACAGGAGCTACCGACGTTCAGGCGTGGATCGGCAGCGCGAAAGCCCCGGCCGTTGGTGTAGGCGTATCCGGTCATATGGGCAATATCATCATCTGCGTCGGTGAGGATGCGGGGATCACGGACGATATTGGTAAACGCATCCACGCGCCGCTGGTTAAAGCCGCCCGTCAAGTAATAACCCTGCAAACCATTATCTAAGCTATAAATCATTTCCGACGCCGACTGCATTGCGCCGCCTTGACCGGTGTAGTTGCGGCAGTAGCCAAAGCCTTGAACGGCCGGATTGCGGACGTTGTTGCAGCCCGGAGCATTACTGCCGGCGAAGCCAAATCCACCAGTGGTTCCGTAGGTTTGGTTCAAGCTGGCGATAAAGCTAAAGCTGCGGTTATCGTCGGCCACTTCGAGCCATTTAACAAACTTGGGAATTGGGTTGGCCCACCAGGGGAAACGGATGTCTTTGCCGTCGGGGTCGCGGTAAACGTCAAAAATATCGCGGTCGCGACCACTTGCTAAGTCACCGCTGAATACATCCCAGCTTTTGTAGAACCAGTGCCCATCGGGGCGCTTGGCGCGCCAGGTCAGACGTGAATCAACCGTGATGGCATTGAAAGTGATGAAGTAGTCGTAGGAGTCCATACCTTTGCTGATGTCCACTTCCAAGTTTCTTTCCATCTCGTCCGAATAGAACGGATTCATCATGATGGCGTTATACACGTCGGGGCGGGTAATGGTGTATATCAGCTGCGCCGCTTCTACCCACTCAAAGCCATTGATGTCCACATATTCACCGGCCGCGTTGGTTTTGCGAGTTCCGCGGAAGCCGTCGATATAAGGCGGAATTGTGCCTTGTTGGACAGCGCCTTCCACGTTGCCGTGGAGAATTCGCTCCCAAATGCGCAGGGCGTGGGCCGGGTCTTTAACCGTTTGGTTGGTAAAGTTGTAGCGCTGACGCTGAACAGTCTCGCTCACTGCATTGCCGCGATAATCCCGTTTGCCGCTGCCGAATGCCAGGTCGTCATCGGAGCCGCCAAAAAATAATTCTTTTACGCCTTGGTTCCAGCCCCAGTAGTCGCGGATATCAAACTTATATAACAGCGCTTTGCCGTTTACATCCACCGGATGGACCAGCTCGGGTGCCCAGCGTGCGGTGGAGTTAAGTGCTTTGGAAAGAGCGACGCGAATAATTTCCAACTGATCTGCGCTTAAGCCTTCGTTGTGCAGCTCGTGCATGGAGGTGTAGACGATGTATTGCCGGTCGGCAGATGAAAGTTTGGCTTTATCGTCGGCAATCCACTGTTCCACTTCTGCTTCGCTGATTGTGGTGGAAGCGGAAACGAGGCGCGGGGTTTCCGGCAGCATATGCTCAACTCGCTCTTTCCAGGCCTTGACGGCCGCGAGCATCTGCGCTCCGGCGGTGGCGCAACTCGTGCCGGGGCAGTTGTGGCGGTCGGTGCTCATGCGCACGACGACTTTGGAGAGTTCGGGGTGTTTGAAATCTACCCGGGTTAGGGCGTACTGGTGCGCCAGGTCCAGGTCGTTGTCGGAATGCATGGGTGCCTGGTTACCGCCGACCTCCTCGGGGATGGCGGAGTTATGACAGGCCGCGCAACCACTTTCCCGCAGGAACGCGTAGAGCGTGTCTTCAAACGCTGCTTTGGATATCTCCATGTCGTAGCCGAGGCCTTCCACATCCAGAGCGTAAGCTTCGTAGTTAACCCCGCCTTTACCGTTGGGAAGAATCGAATACCCCAGAGGCACGCCAGGGTTATTGACGGAAGTGCCGCTGGACGACGAAGACGAGCTGGAGGACGAGCTGGAATTTGACGATGAACTGGAGGACGAACTGGAAGATGAGTTGGAGTCTCCGCCGGAAGTGGTGTTATTGCCACCGCCACAAGCAGTCAAGCCGAGCGCCAGCAACACCACACCCCCGTACAGGAGTGGCTGCTTCTTCAAATTTATAATCATGATTGGTGCCCTATATGGTTTGTTGCGTCTGGTGCAGGTGATCGGAATTTATTGTGTTCCGCTTTTCCGATTCGAGCCTGCCGAAAGTTGTGGACTGAACGTGCAGTTTGAGCCACTTAAGCACCCTAACACTCACCATAAGTGCCACTAGTGAGGGAATGCACCCCAAATATGTTATGTAGATCAAGTTTTGCTCGTGTGGATAAAAATTGATCACCGGCATGCTATAAAACATCAAAAAAAGAGCGCTGTTTTTACTTATATTCGTCTTGTATATAACTGTGAAAAAGTATTTGTCAGATTTTATTTCCGCTTTTCGGAAAAAAATCGGCGCCACTAAAAGATAAATTTATAGGGTTTTTATCGGGGAAAATCGGAAATTGAACCATTTGGGCCGGGAATAAAATCACCTTTAAATCGTCGAAAGGTAGCTTCCATCGAGCCTCACGTGCGGGCACTTTTTTATATAGTCATATAAGCTTATGTTTATTAAGACTATAATTTGGTGCTTTATAAGGTAACAAAAACCGCTCGCGCATTTGCCTCATCTCCCGCCGTCAGCGCCTTGTTAAAAGTCCGAGGTCGCGCCAATGCCACTGCGAATAAGCCAAATTTTTGGCTTAGATCTTTTGTTTTAGTTATAACTTATTGATAAATGAAGAAATTATTTTGTGGCACCGCCTTTGCATTTGACCCTGTCAGTGATGCAAAACCGTCATTCGCGGGATTCTGACAGGAGATACTCAATGTCCAAGGCTCTGCCTCTAAACGAAGATGCGAACGCATTTAAACCCCTAGCGGGTGAGGTGAAGGCACCTGTGACGCTAGATGCGCGCAACCTCGAAGCGGCCATGGCGTTTTTTCAAAACACCTCTCGCCAGCTATCCAATTCCTATTCGTTTTTGGAAGGCAAAGTCGCACAGCTGACCCGGGAGCTGGATGTGGTGTCGGCGCAGAAGGATGAGGAGTTGGATAAGAAAAATCGCCTGGCGACTCGCATGCAAGCACTGCTGGATTTCCTCCCCGGTGGCGTCATAGTGCTCGACGCTCGCGGCGTTATAGTGCAAAGCAATCCGGCGGCGCGCACGGCTCTCAATCATACCCTTGACGGCGAGTTGTGGCGCGACGTAATCGCCCGCTGTTTTGCCCCTCGCAGTGATGATGGGCTGGATATTTCCACCGTCGAAGGGCGCCGCATCAATATGGCCACCGCGTCTTTGGACGAGGAGGGGCAGATTATTCTGCTGACCGATCAAACGGAAACTCGCCGTCTGCAGCAACAGGTCAACCGCCACGAAAAATTATCGGCGATGGGCAAAATGGTCTCGGCACTCGCCCACCAAATTCGCACACCGCTTTCGGCTGCGATTCTCTATGCCAATCATTTATGCGCGGAATCCATTACCGAAGAGCGCCGGCGTTTGTTTGCCGGGAAATTGCTTGGTCGTCTCAATCATATGGCGGAACAAGTTAAAGACATGTTGTTGTTTGTCCGCAATGAATTGCCGCTTAACGAAGTGATTTCTCTGCAGGATCTGGAGACGGGGTTGCGCGCCGCTATGGAGGTGCCTTTGGCGACTGGCAAAAGTCGCTGCCTGTGGCAAAACGCAATTCCGCAAGCGCACTTGCGTTGCAATCGTGAGGCGCTGATCGGTGCGTTACTAAACTTGGTAAATAACGCCATTCAAGCCAGTCCGCAGGGCGCTAAATTAAAAATCTCGTTTTGTCGCACAGCGCTTAAAGGCGAAGCGGCGGTGGCCATTGCCATTGCCGACAATGGCCCGGGAATGTCGGCAGAACAACTCACCGCCGCGCAAGAGGTTTTTTATACCACCAAACCCCAAGGCACTGGTCTTGGGCTCGCGGTAGTGAAATCCGTCACCCTGGCTCACGGCGGCCATTTTCGCCTGCAATCACGCCAGGGGGTTGGCACCTGTGGTGTGCTTACAATTCCGCTGACGGAATCGTATGAATCTGCGCACTGATCGGCCCGAGACCTGGCCGCACCTGCGCACCCTTATAGGTATATGGGAGATTATCCATGACGCATCCAAGTTCTTTTAATCCAGCAAAATTGTTGGTGGTGGAGGACGATCCCGATCTGCGTGAGGCGCTGGTCGATACCCTTCAGCTTGCGGATTTTGAGGTTGAGGAAGCCGACTGCGCCGAGCGGGCGCTGGAAATTCTCGACCGTCATCGCGATATTGCTATGGTGATATCCGATGTGAATATGGGGCAGCTTTCCGGCCATGATTTATTGCACTTTGTGCGCCGCAACTACGCGCACATTCCGGTGCTGCTGATCACCGCTTACGCCAGTATCAGCGAGTCGGTAAAAGCCATGCGCGAAGGCGCAGTGGATTATTTGGTGAAGCCGTTTGAGCCCAATGTGCTGATTGACGCGGTAAAAAAATTTATGGGCTCCGGGGCGACCAGTCATGACGAGCCGGTGGCCCTGGCTGATAGCAGCCGTCAATTGTTGCAGCTTGCGTCGCGCGTTGCCCAATCGGATTCCACGGTGTTGCTGCTGGGCGAATCCGGCACCGGTAAAGAAGTGTTAGCACGTTATATTCACAATCGATCGCCGCGCGCCAATCAACCTTTTGTGGCCATTAACTGCGCAGCCATTCCCGAAAATATGCTGGAGGCCATGTTGTTCGGCCACGAAAAAGGCGCCTACACGGGTGCCTACAGTTCCGCCCCCGGTAAATTCGAACAGGCCAATGGCGGAACCTTATTGCTCGATGAAATTTCGGAAATGGACCTCGGTCTGCAAGCGAAATTATTGCGGGTATTACAGGAGCGGGAAGTGGAGCGCTTGGGCGGACGCAAAAGCATTCAATTGGATGTGCGGGTAATCGCCACGTCCAACTGTGACATGCGCGAGCAGGTAGCCGCCGGCCGGTTTCGTGAGGATTTATATTTCCGTTTGAGTGTGCTGCCCTTGCAGTGGGCGCCGCTGCGAGATCGGCGAGAAGACATTCTGCCGTTGGCGGATAGCCTGCTGGAACGTCACGCGATTAAACAACACCGCGTGGGGGTACGCCTAAGTGAAGAAGCGCGCACTGCGCTGTACCAGTACAGCTGGCCCGGCAACGTGCGCGAGTTGGATAACGTGATGCAACGCGCGTTGATTTTGCAGCCCGGCAATCTGATTCGTCCAGGCGATCTGGGCTTGCAGACCCAGACTTCCTTCAGCGCCAAGCCTTCGTTAGTCGAGCGCACTCCGGATGTGCTTAGCGCAGGCGCCTTTGAAGATCAGCAGCGCGCAGCAGCGGCCATGGCAATGTCTCGCCGTATGGATGAGCGCTGGATGGAAGATAGTGTCGCTATGCCGTCCGCTCAACCTATGGAGCGGGTAGAGTCTGACCTGCTGGGCAGCGATCTGCGCCAGCGGGAGTTTGAAATCATCGTCGAAACCCTGCGCCGCGAACGCGGCAGCAAAAAGAACACCGCCGAACGCCTGGGCATTAGTCCGCGCACGCTTCGCTATAAACTCGCCCGCCTGCGGGAAGAAGGCTACGATCTGGAAGCCCTGGCCGGCTTTTAACCGGCCCCTTTTAACGCCATTTTGTGACTCGCATAGCGTTTTTTGGCCGCCGAAGACGTGGCTTTTTTCGGCGTCAAAGACTTGGCGCTTAGAGGGGTTAAAACCAAGCATTAAGGACTTGAAAAAACTAAGAAAAAAGTGTTCTTAAAAACCCCAAATATATTTGATTGAGATACTTTTTATTTCTGTAATTCCTGGGCATACTCCGAGCCGAAAGCCGCCAACGAGGGATTGCTGCGCCGCAGTAGAGATTGGGACTCAAAGGTATGAGTTTCCGACTTCTGCGATGCTGCGCCGCATCACTCCTCGCCGGCAAAGCGTTAGGGTATTGCTTAGAAGAACCTCTTCTGGTGTACCCGATAGTTGATTGAAGATTTGATCTCTATAGGAGTTCGAAGTATGGGCGTAGAGGTAATTGATTCAACTCTTGAAGTCGAAGAAGTCATGGTTGATGAGCGGTTTGAGGAGGAGTCGGTAAAGTCCCCCAAAACTGACATAGACGCGCGTCGCCGGCTGGAAGATAAGTTGGAGCAAATGCGTTTACAAAGAGAGTTACAGGAGTACGATTTCGACATCTAATAGGAACCCTTGCTCAATCCACCTGGACGCTGATATTTCAATTCGGCGTCTACCTTGGTTTGTCGTTTGTGACTGCGGCTGACCACCAGCCGCAGTTATTCTGTGCCGCTATTTTCCCCCGCTCGACCTTTTTATCCCTCCGCTAAGTTTCCGGCCAATTTTGGCCCGCATTCTGCAATCACCCCCTTAAGCAGCCGGAATCACGTTAAATGCCATTTTTTTGGCGCTGCATCCGGCAAAACTCCTTCCAACCAGCTGAGGATCACGTCATGACAGATCGAGTGGACATCAATCGCCTGCTGCTGGAAATGCGCTCTTTAAAATCCCAGAGTCAAGCCTTTGGCGGTGTGCGCCAAGTTGGTCAGGAGCAGATGCAGGGCCCGCGGTCCGAACAGGTTAACGGGCCGCGCTTTAGCGATCTGTTTTCCCAGGCCATTGATAAAGTCAATTCGGTGCAGCAGGCGTCGAGTGCGACCGCTAACGCCTACATGCGCGGCGACCCCAATGTCGACGTTACCGATGTCATGATTGCCTCGCAAAAATCCACGGTTGCCTTTCAGGCTATGACTCAGGTGCGCAATAAGGTGGTGGAAGCCTATAAAGACATTATGAATATGCCAATTTGATTTTTTGGCAGCACTTACCTCGGCAGTTTTTTTGAGAGCAACAATCCATGGCGGCAAAAGATTTGGCAACTGACCTCGACCACCCCCGACGTGGTGTGGCCGACCTGTTCGAGGGCTTTAACAACCTCAATATATTGCGCCAAGCTGGTTTGATGGTGGGCTTGGCGGCGAGTGTCGCCATAGGTTTTTGGGTGGTGCTCTGGACCCAGGGCGAGGACTACCGGCCGCTCTATGGCAGCCTCGACCGTTTGGATTCTGCCGAAGTGGGGAAAATTCTCGACACTCACGACATTCGCTACAAAGTGGATATCAACAGCGGCGCGTTGTTGGTGCCCACCGACGATATTGGCAAGGCGCGCCTGAGGTTGGCAGAGGCGGGCTTTTCCAACGATAAAACTCAGGGTTTTGAATTGCTCGACCAAGAGCAGCCCCTTGGCACCAGTCAATTTATGGAAGCCACTCGCTACCGCCGTGGCCTGGAGGGTGAGCTTGCGCGCACTATCGCCAGCGTCCATGCCGTGCGTTCGGCGCGGGTACATTTGGCGATTCCCAAAGCCTCTGTTTTTGTTCGCGACGGACGCGAACCCAGTGCCTCGGTATTTCTTGAGCTGTTTCCGGGCGCCAAACTGGAGCCGCACCAGATTAAAGGCATCACCAACTTAGTGGCCTCCAGCATTCCGGAATTAAAGGCGGAAAATATCAGCCTCGTGGATCAGCGAGGTGCGCTGATTTCCTTGGGGCCGGAAGATGAAAAACTCATGGCCGCAGCGCGCCATATGGATTACACGCGCAAAATGGAAAACGACATGATTTTGCGTGTTCGCCGCTTGCTTGCGCCGATTGTTGGCGAAGACAAGTTTAAGACGGAAATCAGCGCGGACGTCGACTTCACCGAGGTGGAGGAGGCCGGTGAGTCTTTTAACCCCGATTTGCCCGCGTTGCGCAGCGAAGCCGTAATAGAAGAAGTACAAGTGGGCGCCGCAACCGGCGGCATTCCTGGAGCTTTGACCAATCAACCTCCCGCGACGGGTGTTGCCCCCGAGCAGATCGCAACGGACGGCACCAATATAGGTGCGGCCGCAACGCCTGGTAACACACGCACCCAGGCGACCCGCAACTACGAGCTGGACCGCACGGTGAGTTACATCAAGCATCAAAAAGGCAAGCTGCGTCGCCTGAGTGTCGCGGTAGTGGTGGATGACAAGATAACGGTGAATGAACAGGGGCAGTCTGTGCGCACACCCTGGACCGCAGAGGAATTGGAGCGACTGACTATACTGGTACGTGATGCCGTGGGTTTTTCGGCCGCGCGCGGCGATAGCGTCAACGTCTTGAATGAGCGATTTATCGACCAGCTCGGGCCCATTGAATTTGAGCATAACTGGTGGGAGAACGACGCCTACAAGTTTTGGCTGAAGCAGGGCATCGGCCTGCTGATCATTCTGATTTTGTTGGTCGGCTTTTTACGCCCGGTGCTCAAAAGTCTGGCGGCCACCGGCACCCAGTCGCGCGCCGATGACGAAGCTCGAGAGTTGGCTGCTTTACAAGCAGCGGGAGTGGATTCTTTCAACTCCCTTTCCGATGAAACGGTCACCCTAACCGGCGGCGATGCACTGGCACTGCCGAGCCCAGAAGAAAGTTACGAGCAGCAACTTAACGCGGTGAAAGGCCTGGTGGCGGAAGATGCTGGGCGTGTCGCCCAGGTGATTAAACGCTGGATTAATGAAGAATGAGTAAGCCCGCAGTAAAAAATGGCGATGCCAATGCCAAAGCGCCAGCCAATACTAAACCGGCGCTGAAATTGTCGCGCCTGGATCAGGCGGCGATTTTATTGTTGTCCCTGGGCGAGAGTGCCGCCGCCGAGGTGCTGAAACACATGGGGCCCAAAGAGGTTCAACGCTTGGGCTCGGCCATGTCGCAGCTGAAAAATATTCAGCAGTACGAAGTGGAAACGGTGTTGAGTAACTTTCTCGAAGAAGTGCGCACGCAAACGGGCCTGGGGATGGGCGCCGACAGCTATATCCGCAATATGCTGATTGCGGCAGTGGGTGCGGATAAAGCCAATGGTTTGATCGACCGGATTTTAATGGGAGACAACACCACAGGCTTGGATACGTTGAAATGGATGGAGGCACGCTCGGTGGCCGATATTATTCGCAATGAGCACCCGCAAATTCAGGCCATTGTCTTGGCCTATCTCGACCCGGATCAGTCCGCGGAAGTATTGACCCATTTCCCCGAGAAAGTGCGCCTGGATGTCCTGATGAGGGTGGCATCCCTCGACACGGTACAGCCGAGTGCACTGCAGGAGCTGAATAATATTCTGGAAAAGCAATTTTCCGGCAGCGCCGGTTCGCAGACCAAGCAGATGGGCGGTTACAAAACCGCAGCGGAAATCATGAACAACCTCGACAGTTCGGTCGAAGGCGAGTTGATGGAAGCCATCAAGGAGATCGACGAGGATATGGGGCTGCAAATCGCCGACTTGATGTTTGTGTTCGACAACCTCAAGGAGGTGGACGATCGCGGCATTCAATCGCTGCTGCGGGAGGTTTCCTCCGAGGTGTTGATCCTGGCGCTCAAAGGCGCGGAAGAGGATCTCAAAGAAAAAATCTTCAAGAATATGTCCAAGCGTGCCGGCGAATTGTTGCGTGACGACTTGGATGCAAAAGGCCCGGTGCGCATATCCGAAGTGGAGGCCGCGCAAAAAGAAATTCTCACCATTGCCCGGCGCATGGCGGACGCCGGCGAGATTATGCTCGGCGGCAGCGGCGAGGAGATGGTGTAAGCCTGGTGATCACACCTTTGACGGCAGGTATCCAAATTAGTCATGACTGACAATAAATTCATTAATCGAATTCCTTTTGAGGAAGTCGAAACCGCCGAGGTTTGGCCACTGCCGTCGCTCAGTAGTGGCAAGGTGGTGCCGTCGGTCAAAAAACCGAACCCCCGCAAAGACGAGAACAAAGCTGAGACGGAAATTATTGAAGAAGTCGTCGAGCACAAGATTAAACCGCTGACCGCTGAGCAGCTGCAGCAGATTGCCGCGCAAGCAGAAGAGGAAGGGCGCGAGCGCGGTTATCAGGAGGGGTTGCAGAAAGGTTATCAAGAAGGCGAAAAAAAAGGTTTGGCAAAAGGCGAGCAAAAGGCCTACAGCGAATTGAAGGCGGCCTTGGAAGATCAGAAGACGCGCTTTCAGCAGATTGCCGATGCACTTTTGGATCCGCTCGCGACTCAGGACAGCCGGTTGGACAATATCGTGCTCGATATGGCGGTGCATTTGGCCAAGCATTTACTCAATCGCGAACTCCGCGAAGATCCGTCGAGTCTTTTTCAGTTGGTGGAGCGGGCAGTTGGTGCTTTGCCGGCGGGGGCGAAGAATCTTCGCATTTATCTGCACCCCGATGATGTAAAGCTGGCTCAGGAAGCCTTTGCCAACTTGGGGCGCAGCTGGAGCTTTTATGCGGACTCGACTATGAGTCGCGGCGGTTGCCGCTTAGAGACCGACCAAAGCCTGGTGAATTATTCCGTTGAACAGCGGTTGCAGCAAATGTTTGAGCAGGCCGATTTTATGGGAGCGCTGGACAGCGGCGAAGAGCCAGTCGTGGACTACACGCCCTCGCCAACGCCTCCGGAGTCCCCGCCGCCGGCAGAGGAAGTCGATGTCCGGCCAGTTGAGGCTGATCTGAGTGCCGGTCGCGAGCGAGCACAGCAGGCGCAAGACGACAAAGGCGGAGACGACAATGTTTGAACGCCTCACCCTCGATCAGCGCCTGGCGCGCTACCGCCGCTTTTCCCTTCTCGATACACCGCCGGTGGCCAGTGGCCGCCTTACGCGTATGGTCGGGCTAACCCTGGAGGCCGTGGGCCTGAGAGCCTCCATCGGGCAGCAGTGCCGAGTGGTTTTGTCGCCGGGAAAGTGGGTGGAAGCGGAGGTGGTCGGTTTTACCGAAGAAAAAACCTTTCTGATGCCGATTCAGAAATTTGATGGCTTACAGCCCGGCGCGCTAGTGGTGCCGGTGGACAACAGTAAAGGTTTGCAGATGGGGCCGGAATGCCTTGGGCGCATTATCAACGGCTTGGGTGTTCCCTTGGACGGCAAGGGACCGCTCAAGGGCGAAACCTCGGTGGGTCTTAATGCCGCCGCCATCAATCCTCTGCATCGCCATCCCATAGACGAGCCCTTAGACGTAGGTATCAGAGCGATTAACGGCTTGCTGACCGTCGGCAAGGGCCAGCGCATCGGCTTGTTTGCCGGCAGTGGCGTGGGCAAGAGTGTGCTCCTGGGCATGATGACCAAATACACCGTCGCCGATGTGGTGGTGGTGGGCTTAATCGGCGAGCGCGGTCGAGAGGTAAAAGAGTTTATCGATCATATCCTCGGTCCCGAAGGGCTCAAGCGCGCGGTAGTGGTGGCCGCCCCAGCGGACGAAGCGCCCTTGATGCGCCTGCGCGCCGCCCAGCTCGCCACCCGGGTGGCGGAGTATTTTCGCGATCAGGGTGCCAGCGTGCTGCTGCTGATGGACTCCTTGACCCGCTATGGCCAAGCCCAGCGGGAAATTTCGCTCGCCATAGGTGAGCCGCCGGCAACGAAAGGCTATCCGCCTTCAGTGTTTGCGCGCATCCCGGAATTGGTGGAGCGTGCGGGTAATGCCGCCCAGGGAGGCGGATCCATCACCGCCTTCTATACTGTATTGACGGAAGGGGACGATTTGCAGGACCCCATTGCCGACTCGGCTCGCGCCATCCTCGACGGCCACGTGGTGCTGTCCCGACAGCTGGCGGAGGAGGGGATTTACCCGGCCATTGATATAGAAGCATCCATCAGCCGGGTAATGCCCAGTGTGGTGAGCGAGGGCCATTTGAAGGGGGCTTTGCAGTTTAAGCAGCTGCTGGCACGTTACCGGCAGAATAAGGATTTGATTGCGATTGGCGCCTACCACCCCGGCAGTGATCCGGTGACGGATCGCGCGATTGAGCGCTATCCCCACCTGGTGCAGTTTGTCAGTCAAGGCATTCAGCAAAAGGCGCCTTTGGCCGAAAGCGTGAATATGTTGCAAACCCTGTTAGCCGCCGGGCAAGCAGCCAAAGGGCGCGAGCCGGCCCGAGGCATGCCGAACAAGGCACCCGGCGGGTAGTTTCCGCTGCCCATCGTCCGATAGGGATGACCGACGGAATCACAACGGCGGCCACCCAACCACTCAGTAATCGATGTAATCCCTATGAGTCGAGCAAAACGTTTGAATATGGTGCTGGATATCGCCACACGCACAGAAAATAAAGCGGCTGAGGCGTTTGAAATGGCGCGTCGCCTGTGGCAGGAAGATCGAGACAAAATGGCGGATCTGCAACGCTATTACGAGGATTATGAAACCAGCTTTACCCAGCCCTCGGTGCGCCTACGCGCCCAGGACATCGCCCAGCAGCGCGGTTTTTTACAACAGCTGGCGGAGGCGGTGCGACAGCAGGTACAGATTGTCGAGCGCCGCCGCACCATCGCCGACGCCAAGCAACAGGACTGGCGAACGGCTTATCTGAAGCGGCGGGCACTGGAGGAGTTAGTGGCGCGGGTGCGCGCAGATGAGCAGCGGCTTCTCACCCGCAAGGAAGAAAAAATGCTGGACGAATGGTTTAACCAAACCTCACAAAGACGTGCGGAGAGCGGACAGCACTGAAGAGCGAGCGGCAGTGAAATGCGGCCATCGACAAGATTTACCGGCTTGACCTATGGCTTGCGCACCGGTCAAAAATTTTTCGTGTATGCCTCTGTATTTCCCCTCCCACTATCCGCGTGCCGCCGCCATTGGCAGCGGCCGCAAGATTTGATGCCACGATTATTGGGGAAATATCCAGCGGAGCTTATGGTGAACGCGTTCACAATTTGGGCGGTTACTGGAAGCGCTTGAACGGAGCGCTATGGAACCGCCCGACGCAAACATGGGGTATGCAGCAGGGCGGGCGAGCATTTAGGGCAGCCAAGGGGCATCGCGGCTACTTGCACCGCCGATACTGCCGGCTCGCCGCCTCTTGTCTTGCTCAAACGCCTATGTAATCCTTGCGCGACTTTGTGACCTAGATCGCGGCGATTTTGCCGATAAGGTGCCAGAGCCGCTAAGGCGGTTTGCGTGAATCCGTTTGCGGAGTGCAGCTTGCGGGAAT
>CAYZVN010000025.1:18424-36773 GCA_964482025.1 uncultured Saccharophagus sp.
CCAGATGGTCTATGCTTAAGTGGTGAAGGTCGCCGGCAGGGTTGCCGGTTACCCAATGCAGATTTGCAGGGAGTTTAGCTGGAGCTCTCCTGTGTTTGCTGGTAGTAGCGGGTTTGCCGGTAGTACCGGGTTTTCTGGTAATACAGGGTTTTCTGGTAGTACAGGCGGCATCTCGAAAAGCGGTGTTTAGCGATTTTTGTATATCAAAATAATAATTTGGCAATTAGTGTGCCCGACCAATTATGTGGAGGAGAACCTATGGCGATCAGCTCATCGCTATCAGCTGACAGTAAAACCCTGACTATTGCGGTGGATGGCCGTTTCGACGCCAGCTCACTCGATGAATTCCGCCGCTGTTACGAGGACGTCTCCAATGGGGTTCCGACGTGTTACAACGTCGATTTAAAAAATGCAGTGTATTTGGACAGCTCTGCGCTGGGCATGTTGTTGGTATTGCGGGATTACGCCGGTGGTGAAAGCGCGCAGATCACCATTTCCAACTGCTCACCGGAAGTCAAAAAAATCTTTTCCATTTCCAGTTTCGAACAGCTATTCACCATCCAGTAAATCCGTCGATCACTCCTGCTCCCCATGGCCTTGGATCGGCGCAAAGTGGCGTCAACGCTGCCTTTGTGCTGGGTAACACGGGGGCAGTATTCCGCACCAGGGTGATTTGCCAACCGCGGCGAAACCAGGCGGTGTGGTGTGGCCACAGACCTGCGGAGGCTCGAGCATGACAGTAGAAAGCGCCGGAGCGCTCAAAATCCTGGTTGCGGAAGACTCCGCCGCTGATCGGCTGATTCTGCAATCTATGTTGCAGCGATCCGGACACCAAGTAGTGCTAGCGGAGGATGGGGAAAGTGCGGTCACAGCATTTTCCGAGTGTCATCCCGATCTGGTTTTTCTCGATGTCATTATGCCCAACCTCAATGGTATTGAAGCGGCGCGGCGAATTAAGGCACTGGCAGGCGAAGAGCTGATTCCGGTGATTTTTTTAACCTCGCTCGCCGATGCCGAATCGCTCGCGACTTGCCTGGACGCTGGCGGTGATGATTTTCTCTCCAAACCCTATAACCAAATTGTTCTGGAGTCGAAAATCAAAGCCTTCTCGCGGATGCGCGAGATGCACAGGACCCTTGCCCACCAGAAAGACCAGATCGCTCTGCACAATAAACACCTGATTCAGGAGCAGAACGTCGCCAAGCAAGTGTTCGACAAAATTGCCCATGCCGGCGCGCTTAAACTGGATGTCATCCGCTACTACATGTCGGCCCTTGCGGTGTTCAATGGTGATGTGCTTTTGGCAGAAGTCAGTCCGCGCGGCAGCTTATTTGTCATCCTCGGCGATTTTACCGGTCACGGGTTGCCGGCGGCGATCGGCTCCATGCCTTTGGCATCGACCTTTTATGGAATGGTAGGAAAGGGGTTTTCACTCGCCGATATTCTTCGCGAAATTAACCAGAAACTGTATCAGACGCTACCAGTTGGCTTATTTTGCTGCGCCACCTGTGTGGACATTAATTTTAAGAAAAACCGCATCAGCGTGTGGAACGGTGGTTTGCCGGATAACATTCTGTATCGCCACAAAACCCGAACCTACGAGCGGGTGAGTTCCAGCCATCTGCCGCTGGGCGTTTTGTCCAATCGGGATTTCAAGGCGGATACTCAGATTTTGCAACTGGAAAAAGGCGATCATTTTCTGATGTGGTCCGACGGCATCCAGGAGGCGCGCAATCGCGCTGGCGACATGTTTGGTGAGGATAATATTAACGCGGTGCTCGACAGCGGTTTGGAGTCGCACGAGGTCTACGGAAATATCCTGCGTAAAGTCCAAGAGCATATCGGCAGCACCGAGAAAGACGATGATATTTCGCTGGTGGATATCGCCGTGCCCTGCGGCGAAGATATGCGCGCTCTGGTGCCAAAATCCGGTATGAATAACGGCTATTTGGAAGATTGGGAGCTGGCCTTGACGCTGGTTGCGTCCTCGTTGAAAACCTTCAATCCGCTTTCGCTGTTAATTCACGTTATTTCGGAAGTACCTGGCCTGCGGCAAAACAGCAGTGTGCTATATACCGTATTGTCCGAGCTTTTTAATAATGCGCTGGAGCACGGTGTGCTTGGTCTACAGTCGAATATTAAAAGCTCGCCGGCCGGTTTTGCTGAATATTATCGCCTGCGCAAAGAGCGCCTAGAGGCGCTCACCGAGGCCTCGGTAAGATTTGAATTTCGCCACGAGGTGCGCGAAAACGGCGGCATGCTCACGATCACCGTGGTCGACAGCGGCACGGGCTTTGTACCCAAGCAAGATCCCGGTGCTGCTGCGCAAGACGCATTGGATAAAGCTGCGGCAAGTGCGCAATATTACGGTCGCGGTTTAACGCTGGTGGCATCGATTTGCGAGTCGCTGCAAATACTACCGCCGGGCAACCGTGTGCAAGTACAGTTTCCCTGGCATCACGAGGAATAATCGATGACAGCTTCCCCGCGACTCGATGCCGCCATGCTGGCGCAATTACAAGAGCTTTTGGGTGAGCGTTTCAGTGAGTTGGTAGAGCGCTTTATTGAGGACGGCGAGCGGCGCATCACCCTGCTGCGCAATGCCATAGCGCAGCCAGATTTTGACGTGGTCCACGCCGAGGCTCACGGCCTGAAGGGTAGCAGTCGGAATATTGGCGCCAATGACCTAGGCGCTTTATGCGATGAACTAGAGCAACTGGGCAAAGAGCGCAACGCATCCACTATGCCGACATTATTTGCCGCACTTGAGCAGGAGTTTGCCGCCGTTTGCGCAGAACTCAGAACCTCTTGAACAAAATCCTGCCTTTTCCCCCGTAAAATCGTCTATTCCCATGGATGGCATAGGCTTTGCTGATTACTGATCGTTCCTGTGGGCGGCTGTGCCCTTGCCAGGATTTTGATTTTTATTCAGCTTTTAGGGAAGTACTACATGTCTTTGCCGCCGTTTTTGTTTGCTCCCTCCGCGCCTTCCAGTTCTCCCAGCACTTTTGCTTCCTCCGCAGCAACTGCCACCGTTGATAGCGGCGCGGAGGGGGGAATCAATTTTCGTCAAGCGTTCGCGCAACTATCGCAAAGCAAGACTGCTCCTGAGGAAGAACAAACGCTTTCACAGGAAGCGGTGGATCCCTTATTCGCCCAACTGAACGTGTTAATGACGGACGGTCGCTTGCCTGAGGCATTGCAAGAAGGTCTGCGCAAGCGGATTGAAGATTTATCGGCGAGCGAAGGGCTCACGGGCGGGCAGGCGGAAGAGGCTCTGGCGGCCTTGCGGGCTTTTGTCGATTTATTGGCAGGCGGCAATGCATTGCCGCAAAACTCTATGGTGGAAGTCACTGACTTGTCGGAGGATCTACCGGAGATTGACCCTAGCTCGGTGATCGCCCACTACGCTGCCTTGTCGCAGGAGTTTGATTCTGCGGGCGGCAATTTTGCCAGCGCCGGGAAATCCGCCGATTTACTCCAGGGGGCTAAAGCTTTGGATCTCAGCCAGTGGGCAAACAGTCAGGGTAAAGCCGTGAGCAGTCCCGATTTGCCGGTGGGTATCTCGGACGGCGCGGGTAAAATGCCAGATCTCTTAAAGGGCATGACCTTTAAAGCAGAGCCCGCCGCCTCATCCCTGACAACCATTTTGCCGACGGACCTGGAATTAACAAGCGCACCAGGGGCTGCGGCCGCACCGCTTGTTCCAGCCGGCGATAAAGCCGGTTTGCTGACGCCGGCCGATACGGCAATGCGCGTGCAGGTGTCCTTTGGCCACGCGCGCTGGGCCGAAGCCGTGACCGAGCGTGCCGCCTGGCTTATGGGCCAGCAGATTCATTCGGCTGAACTGCAGTTGGACCCGCCGGAGCTCGGGCCGCTACAGGTGCGAATCAGCGTTCATCAAGACCAGGCAGTGGTGAGTTTCGTCAGCAACAACCCGCAGGTTCGCGACGCGCTGGACCAATCGATGATGCGTTTGCGTGAGCTGTTGCAAGAGCATGGCATGCAACTGGTCGATGCTGGCGTTTCCGATCACCAGAGCGGTAGCGAGAGCGACGCCGATGGTCGCGATCTCGCCGGGCCGTCACTCGATGGCGCTGGTGAAGAGCAGGAGAGCGAGCCGGGATCCGCTGCCGTGTTGACGGACACCCGCTATGGCGTTGATGACTTCGCCTAAACGTCAAAATCCCGCCCATTACTTGCTGCTCTGTTGCTGCAGTGCGCAAGCATTCTAATTGAGGTCTGCTATCTTTAAAGAAGCATTGCGGACCTGATTCTCAATAATAAGCCGCGTTTCGCCAATGCCGCGCCGCTCCGGCTTTGTCCTCGTCATATACAAGCTTAGAAAGCCCAGCCGGCACTCGCGCGCAGCTTTTTTGAAATCTGGCACCGCTCTTGCTGAACCCATTTTATAGGCAACGAAAACTGACGGAATTTTGACAATGGCCGATGCAGAGCAAGGTCAGGATAACGGCACCCAAGCGGATGGGACAAACGCCGGAGGCAGGAGAAAGTGGATTTTACTGGTCGTCGTTTTGTTGGGTGCTATCGCGTTATCGGTAGGCGCAACATTGGCGGCCTTAAAATTCTTGGGGCCGACTCCCACGTCGCACGTAGAGGCGGCGCAGCAGGAGCAGCCCCCGCCACCACCGCTGCCGGCGATTTACTACCCGTTGAAGCCGCCTATAGTGGTGAGTTTTTCGGTCAAAGGGCGACAGCGCCTTTTGCAAACGGAATTAACTGTGATGACGCGGGATGGCTCGGTGATTAGTGCTATTGAGTTGCACCAGTCAATGATTCGAAATGCGTTAATTCTGCTAATCGGCGGCCACGAGTTTGAAGAACTGAAAACAGCAGAAGGCAAAGAGTTATTGCGCCAAAGTTGCCTGCAGGAAATTCAGCGTCTTCTGCAAGCCGAAATTGGTAGGCCGGGTATTGAACAGGTTTTATTTACTGAATTTGTAATGCAATAAATTGCTTTACGATTTGAAACCTTGAACTGACTCCGAGGCGTTTGTGCAGGACTTATTATCACAAGACGAAATTGATGCGCTCCTTCACGGGGTAGACGACGGCGAAATCGAAACCGAAGGGGATTTTGATCCCTCGGGCGTGCGCTCTTACGATCTCACCAGTCAAGACCGCATCGTCCGCGGGCGTATGCCAACGCTGGAAATGATCAACGAGCGTTTTGCCCGCTATACCCGTATCAGCATGTTTAATCTCTTGCGCCGTACCGCCGATGTTTCCGTCGGCGGCATTCAGATTCAAAAATTTGGTGAGTACGTCCACACACTCTATGTGCCCACCAGTTTGAACATGGTGAAATTCCGCCCGCTGCGCGGTACCGCACTGATTATTCTCGATGCCAAATTAGTCTTTAAATTGGTGGATAACTTTTTTGGTGGCGATGGCCGCCACGCCAAAATTGAAGGCCGGGAATTTACCCCAACGGAGCTGCGGGTGGTGCAGATGGTGTTGGACCAAGCCTTTCAGGATTTGCGCGAAGCCTGGAAAGCGGTAAAGCCCATCGATTTTGAATACATCAATTCGGAAGTGAATCCTTCCATGGCGAACATCGTCAGCCCTAGCGAAGTGGTGGTGGTGAGTACTTTCCACGTCGAGCTGGATGGCGGTGGCGGCGAGCTGCACATCACTATGCCTTATTCCATGGTGGAGCCGATCCGCGAAATTCTCGATGCCGGTTTACAGTCGGACACCGACGAGCGCGACGAGCGTTGGGTACGGGCACTGCGCGAAGACGTCATGGCGGCGGAAGTCAGTTTGGAATGCGATATCGTTCAGCGCGAAGTCACTCTGCGAGATATTGTAGATTTGCGCCCCGGCGATGTCATTCCCATTCAAATGCCGGAAAGCAGCTTAATGACCGCCAACGGCGTACCTATGTTTCGCGTGGTATTAGGGCGCAGCAAGGAAAATCTCGCCCTCAAAATTGTGGGTATTGTCGATCGTAAACAGGCGCATCCTGCCGATTAAGAGGAGCGGAGATTAGTTATGAATGATGAAACGAACCAGGACGATATGGCCGGCGAGTGGGCCGCAGCGCTGGAGCAGCAAGAGCGCGATACATCGGTAGAAGATGCGCAGCAAATAGAGCTGGACGAGTTTTCCAACGAGACCAGTGCGGTGAACGGGCGTCCCGATCTCGATGTCATTCTCGATATTCCGGTCACTATTTCAATGGAAGTAGGGCGCACCTCCATCACCATTCGCAATCTGCTGCAGTTAAATCAGGGATCGGTAATTGAGCTGGATCGCTTGGCCGGTGAGCCGCTGGATGTTTTGGTAAACGGCACGCTCATTGCGCACGGTGAAGTGGTTGTGGTCAACGAAAAGTTTGGTATCCGCATGACGGACGTTATTAGCCCGTCGGAGCGCATTAAAAAGTTGCGCTAAACAAGCGCATTAGCCAATCTTGAACAGCGGGTGATCGGTCCATGAGCACGCCAATAAGCAGCGGTTGGTACTATCTCAAAAATACGCTCCTGAGCGTTTTTCTTCTGGGTTTACCCCTTGTGGGGTGGAGTGCGGAAGCGCTCACTAAACCTTCCACAGCGGCGGCACTTATGCAGACGCTCGTCGGTCTCGGCGTGGTGGTTGCGCTGATTCTCACCCTGGCTTGGGTCAGTCGACGCTTGAGCGGGGGCCGTTTAGGCAACACATCCTTTATGAAAATTCTCGCGGTGCAGCCTTTGGGCGCCCGGGAGAAAATTATTCTCGTGGATGTGGCCGGTCAGCAGATGATGTTGGGGGTGACACCCGGACGTATCGTGACGCTTCACGTCTTCGATGAACCTGTATTGCAAGTGCCCGAGGCCGCCGAACGGCGAAGTGGGGTGCTCGCCGCGCGCTCGTCGACCGAGTTCTCTCGCAAACTCCAGGAATTTCTCACGCAAGGCAGTAAATCCTGATGGCTTTTATCCTGCGCTTACTCTTGATGGTCGGCTTGCTCGGTGTGTCAATGAGCCCCGTGTGGGCGCAAGACCCGGAGCCGCAGGCACAACCTGTAGCGGAGGCCGCTGCAGAGCCTGGGGGCTTTCAGCCGATTCCCGCACTGCCGGTACTGACTGTCAAAAATAATCCCGACGGTTCGGAAGACTACACGGTTACGCTGCAAATTTTGCTGCTGATGACCGCACTGTCGTTTTTGCCAGCGATGCTGATGATGATGACGTCGTTTACCCGCATCATCATTGTATTTTCGATCTTGCGGCAGGCCCTGGGATTGCAACAATCGCCTTCCAATCAAATATTAATTGGCTTATCGCTCTTCCTCACATTTTTTATTATGGCGCCGGTTTTAGATCGAGTGAATGAGCAAGCCGTTCAGCCCTATATTGCCGAGCAGATTAGCGCCCGCCAGGCGTTGGAAAATGCCCGTCAGCCGTTTCACGATTTTATGATCGCGCAAACTCGCGAAACCGACCTGAATCTATTTTTCCGTATTTCCGGCCACCCGAAAGTAGCCGGTCCGGAGGAGGTTCCTTTTAGTATTTTGATGCCCGCGTTTATCACATCGGAGCTTAAAACGGCCTTTCAAATTGGTTTTATTATTTTTATCCCATTTTTGGTTATCGATATAGTGGTGGCCAGTGTCTTGATGGCCATGGGGATGATGATGTTGTCGCCGCTGATTATTTCTCTGCCGTTTAAGATTATGTTGTTCGTTTTGGTCGACGGTTGGGCACTTATTGTTGGCACACTTGCGGCAAGTTTTGGCATTTAGTGACACGTTCGAGGTAGACACCTATGACTCAAGAAGTGGTGCTCGCGTTATTTGGCAACGCATTTTATCTCACGGTTCTTATGGTGCTGGTGATCGTTGGCCCAAGCCTTATGGTGGGTTTAATCGTGAGCACATTCCAGGCCGCAACTCAAATTAATGAACAGACCTTGAGCTTTTTGCCACGTTTGATCGTGACCTTGGTCACCATCATGATCACCGGCCCCTGGTTGATTCAGCAGCTGACAGATCTGTTTGAGCGCTTGATGATCGATATACCGCATATCATCGGTTAAGCGCGTGGAAACTATCACCGACAGTCAAATCGCCGCGTTCGTCCAGCAATATTTTTTGCCTTTTGCGCGTATCGGTGCGCTGCTGATGACCATGCCGGTGATTGGCACCCGCGTGGTACCGGCGCGTGCGCGTATTATCGCCGCCATGTTTCTAACGATGATGGTGGTGCCGCTCTTGCCGCCGCTGCAAGTAACGCCAAGCTTATCCCTATCCACCGCTATCTTGGTTCTGCATGAAATATTAATTGGTGTTGCTTTAGGCTTTGGCTTTCAGGTGGTCTTTCAAGTGTTCGTGCTGGCGGGCCAATATCTCGCGATGAAAATGGGGCTGGGTTTCGCCTCTATGAACGACCCTGCAAATGGGGTGCAAACCACGGTACTATCACAATTTTTTTTGGTGATGGTCACCCTGATGTTTATCGCGGTAAATGGCCATCTGCTGTTGATCGAAATGCTTTTGCAGAGTTTTCAAACCCTGCCGCCCAGCCATTTCCAATTTTCTGCGGCCCAATCGTTCCAGGTGGTGAACTTAGGTGGCTGGCTGTTTGCCAGCGCTTTGGTGATGTCACTGCCAGTGCTCACGTCGTTGTTGGTGGTCAATATCGCATTTGGTGTTATGAGCCGCGCGGCGCCGCAACTTAATATCTTCGCCATTGGTTTTCCCTTCACCTTAATCTGCGGCATGTTTTTGGTATGGCTCGGACTTGCCACCTTTGAAATGCATTTCGAAGAATTCATGGCCGATGGTTTTTTATTTGCGCGTGAATTGCTGCGCATACAATGACTTATGTTAGGTGATTAACGCTCATGGCAGATGACGACAGCGCCCAGGAAAAGACAGAAGAGGCCACCCCCAGACGCAAGGAAAAAGCGCGCGAAGAAGGGCAGATTCCCCGCTCGCGGGATCTGACGACCTCGGCGGTGTTGATAGTGGGCACCATTGGCCTTTGGGTATTTGGCGGTAAGGTCGCCAATACTCTGCTCGATATTTTGCGCTTTAACTTCTCTTTGGAGCGCGAGGTAATATTTGATCAAAATAAAATGCTAGCGCAGTTGGGCGTTTCCTTCTTTGAGGCGCTATGGGCATTGCTGCCCATTTTTGCGGTGCTTCTGTTGGCGGCTATTATTGGGCCGACCATCTTAGGCGGCTTTCTTTTTAGCGGAAAATCGATCGCGCCAAAGCTCAACCGTATCGACCCCATCGCCGGACTCAAACGGATGTTTTCGTTGAAGTCATTGGTCGAGTTGGGCAAGTCCATCGGCAAAGTTTTGGTGGTGGTATTGATGGCCTTTATAACACTCAATATGTTTGAGTCTCAGTTGCTTGGTCTTGCTCGGGAAAGCTTGGAAGAAGGCGTGCGCCACTCGCTGTACATCAGTCTTTGGGCTACTTTACTGATCAGCTGCTCGACCATTTTAATCGCGGCGCTGGATGTGCCATTTCAAATTTGGGAGCATGCCAAAAAGCTGAAAATGTCGCGTCAGGATATCAAGGATGAAATGAAAGAGTCGGACGGCAGGCCGGAAGTCAAAGGCCGGATGCGGCAAATGCAGCGGGAAATGGCCAATCGTCGCCAGATGGCCTCGGTGCCCAAAGCGGATGTGATTATCACCAACCCGACGCATTTCGCCGTCGCTCTACAATACGACCCAGACACCATGGCGACCCCCATATTGCTGGCCAAAGGCGTCGATCAAACCGCAATGAAAATTCGGGAAATTGCCCGCGAATACAAAATTGAGCAAGTGCGCTCCCCAGTATTGGCCCGCGCGGTCTACTACACCACCGAACTCGACGGTGAAATTCCTCAAGGCCTGTATCTGGCGGTTGCACAAGTGCTCGCCTATGTCTTTCAGCTGCGCAACTTCCGCAAAGGGCGAGGAGAGAGACCCGACTTCCCCAGCGGTATCAAAGTGCCCAAGGATATGATTTTTCCGGAAGAGCCATAATCGTAAACGTCCGATCAACCACACCTATTCTTTGGAACAGAACGTCAACAACGGATCCTTCGTCCATCAGGGCCAGACCGGGCAAACAGGCGCCTACAGTGTCAACGGGCTTAACCAGTACACGGCCATCGACGGAGCGGTCATCACCCACGACGGCAACGGCAACTTGAAATCGGACGGCGTGAATACCTATACCTACGACGTCGAGAACCGGCTGACTCAAGTTCAGGGCGTCCACAACGCCAGCTTGCACTATGACCCAATGGGTCGGCTGTACAAAATCAGTTCCCCCAGCGCGGCGGGTGTGACGACGTACTTTCTGTATAGTGGCGATTCCATGATCGCCGAATACCGAAACGGTCAAATGATCAAGCGCTACGTCCACGACGGTCGCGGTCTCGCTCCGCGGATCAGCTACGACGGCAGCGCCATCAGCACCACCAACCGGCGCTTTCTGCACACCAATCACCGGACGTCGTGTCGGTTGGGATATTTGCAGTGATTACTATATCTTTGTCTCTCAGGCGAAAATAATTACAAGGCCAAACTGACTGGTGCAGCGGCTAAGCTTTCCTTAGCCGCTGTTTTTACCCACCTGCTGTTTAATCAGCGCATCGAGCATCTCCGTAATAGAAATTAAAGGGGACGCATTTATTTAAGTCAGTGAAGCCCTGCTTTTCCGGTCAGGGTTTTTTGCATCAACAAACATTCTCATGACCCAGAGCCTTTTCCAATTGCGCGACCCACACCGGAACACCGCCTCCCGCAATGCCAATGATCACATCTGGTGCGATTAGTCCTCCCCTTTCTTGTTTGGCCCGCTGCTCCTCCAACACCGCTCGAATTTCATCCAGTCCACGCGGCGACGCACCCGGCCAAGTAGAGCGGAGACAAGTAAAGCGAAAGCGAGTATAGTTGAGGTTCTAAAAGAACCTCGGAGAATCGCCATGCCTTTGAAAGCTACCTCAGTGAGATTGGATGATGAAACCTTAAAGCGCATCGGTCAGATAGCCGAAGCGATGGACAGGCCTCGCGCTTGGTTGATGGCGGAAGCCATCAAGCAGTATGTGGACCGTGAAGAGTGGTTTATCTATGAAGTGGAGAAAGGGATAAAAGCTGCGGATAAAGGCCGCCTGATCGACCATGCGGAGATTAAAGCCAAATGGGAGACCAAGCGTGCAGCTCAAATGGACTGACCTTGCTGATCTCGATCTAGACAAAATCGAAGCCTACATAACAGAGGAAAGCAGCCCTATCGTTGCAATCGACGTGGTGATGAATATCGTTGATAGCGTCCACTTAATCCTGCCTGGGCATCCTAAAGCTGGACGTCAAGGCAGAGTGAAAAATACGCGGGAACTGGTGATTGATGGGTTGCCGTTTATCGTGATCTATCGAGAGAACGTAAACCGCATTGAAATCCTGCGAGTTCTTCACGATGCCCAGCAGTGGCCAACCGCCTGAGCACCTATCCGCCTGTCACATGGCTTGCCAGAAAAAGCAAAAACAGCAAGCCAAGGTGCCAGGCTCACATCGTGCCAGCGTCAGGTTTATTCCGTCCGTTCCCTGCCTGGGATTGCTGACCAAGCTGGCCGTAATTTGACCGAATTGAGTCGCGCTGGGCCTTGACGGAGCGAACCCTAAGACGTCGGCATTGATTCGCGGGGCAGAGAAGGCAAGAATGGAGAGTTCTTTAAACCCGCCCAGGAGGTGTTATGAAAACGCGTGCAGCGGTGGCTTTTGCCGCCGGTAAACCATTAGACGTTGTTGAAGTTGATCTCGAAGGGCCAAAGGCCGGCGAAGTGTTGGTGGAAGTCAAGGCGACCGGCGTTTGTCACACGGATGCGTTCACCCTGTCGGGGGATGATCCAGAAGGCCAGTTTCCCGCCATTCTCGGTCACGAAGGTGCCGGAGTGGTGGTGGACGTAGGCCCCGGGGTGAAATCCCTGAAAAAGGGCGACCATGTTATTCCTCTCTACACCCCCGAATGTCGCGAATGCAACTACTGTCTACATCCGCGAACCAACCTCTGCCAATCCATTCGCAGCACCCAAGGGCAGGGGCTGATGCCCGACGGCACCAGCCGCTTTAGCCTCGACGGCAAACCCATTCTGCACTATATGGGCTGCTCGACTTTTTCTAATTACACCGTATTACCGGAAATTGCGCTGGCAAAAATTCGCGAAGATGCGCCTTTCGATAAGGTGTGTTACATCGGCTGCGGCGTCACCACTGGTATTGGTGCGGTCATTTTCACCATGAAGGTCGAAGCGGGCTCGACGGTCGCGGTTTTTGGCCTCGGTGGAATCGGCCTCAACGTTATCCAGGGTGCCAAAATGGTCGGCGCTCGACGCATTATCGGCGTCGACATCAACCCCGCCCGTGAGGCTTTGGGTCGCCAATTCGGCATGACGGATTTTGTCAATGCGAAAGAGGTCGATAATGTTGTGGATACCCTTATCCAAATGACCGACGGCGGTGTGGATTACAGCTTTGAGTGTATTGGCAATGTCGAGGTTATGCGTCAAGCGCTGGAATGCTGTCACAAAGGTTGGGGGCAGAGCTGCATTATCGGCGTTGCCGGTGCCGGCCAGGAAATTTCTACTCGACCTTTTCAATTGGTGACGGGCCGCTCTTGGCACGGCTCGGCGTTTGGCGGTGCTCGCGGACGTACCGATGTGCCTAAGATTGTCGATTGGTATATGGAAAACCGCATCAATATCGACGATTTAATCACTCACGTAATGCCGCTGAAGGAGATCAATACAGCGTTCGATTTAATGCATCGCGGTGAAAGCATTCGTTCAGTAGTGTTGTTTTAGGAGAACAGTATGGAACAGATCGAAAGTAACAAATGTTTTGACGGACACCAGCGGCGATTTCGCTATTCATCCCGCACCCTGGGTTGTACCACAACCTTTTCGGTGTATTTGCCACCCGGGGCGTCTGACTATGCGCCGGTGCCGGTTATTTATTGGTTGTCAGGTCTTACCTGCACGGATGAAAACTTCGTGCAAAAAGCCGGTGCTCAGCGTTACGCCGCTGAGCATGGCGTTGCATTAGTTGCGCCGGATACCTCCCCTAGGGGAGAAGGAATTCCAGATGACCCCGGCGGTGCATGGGATTTTGGCTTAGGTGCCGGCTATTATCTCGACGCCACCGAGGAGCCGTGGCGTCAGCACTATCAGATGTATTCATTTATTACACGCGAGCTGCCGGAATTGATCGAGCGGGAATTTCCCGTCACCGATAAAAAGGCCATTATGGGGCACTCTATGGGCGGTCACGGTGCTTTGACAATTGCTCTAAAAAATCCCGGCGCTTATACCTCCGTCTCCGCTTTTTCCCCAATTTGTGCGCCGACCGATTCCCCCTGGGGGAAAAAGGCATTTGGCCGTTTTCTGGGCGAGGACCCGTCGTTGTGGCAGCAATATGACACCTGCGCGTTGATCGCCCAAGGCGACAATAAAATACCCTTGCTGGTCGAGCAGGGCAGTGACGACAGCTTCCTCACCGAGCAACTGCAACCAGAAAAACTGCAGGAGGCCTGTAAGCTGCATCAACACCCCTTGGATTTGCGCATGCGCGATGGCTACGACCACAGTTACTTTTTTATTGCGAGCTTTATCGGTGAACATGTGGCATATCACGCAGAAGCCTTAAAGGCGTTTAATCATTAAGGCGGACAAGTAGCGTTGTTGGAGGCACTGGGCAAGGCGGCAACCTTGCCCAAACTCAATAGAGGCGAATGTATGAGTGGAGAAAAAAACGAACACCTTATCGCAACCCTGGAGGCGCGTTTCGCCCAATACTCGGCCCGCCACAATAAAATCCACTGGAAGGACGTGCAAGCAAAGCTGGAAGCGAATCCCAGCAAGCTGAAAGCACTTGCGCAGATGGAGGAAACCGGCGGTGAGCCGGACGTGATCGGCGTCGATAAGCAATCGGGCGAATTTCTCTTTGTCGATTGTGCCGCCGAAAGTCCCAAAGGCCGTCGCAGCCTTTGTTACGACAAAGAGGCGCGGACATCCCGCAAGGATCATCCACCCAAAAGCAGTGCGATTGAAATGGCCGCCGCTATGGGCATCGAACTGCTCACCGAAGCGCAGTATCGACAGCTGCAAACCCTGGGCGAATTTGATCTAAAAACCTCAAGCTGGGTGCTAACGCCAAAAGACATTCGCAAGCTGGGCGGCGCGCTGTTCTGTGACCGTCGCTACAACAGCGTTTTTCTCTATCACAATGGTGCGCAATCCTATTATGCCGCTCGCGGATTTCGCGGCATGTTAAAAGTCTGAGCGCTCGTTCGAGCCATTGCCACTCCTCACAAAACCCTAAATCGCTAGGGCTTATCAATGAATTGAGTAGACCGGAACGCTTCTTGCCATAGCTCTGTTAAAGGGCTGTTTTCAGCCTGTGCAGTCAAAAAACCGTCGCGAGAAGGCTATGGCAGTTTCTTTATTTGATCACTTGAAGTCCGTTCCGGGCTCCATGACCCGCGAGTCGTCCATTCGTCGCGCCAGGTCGTTATGGAACGGCAATCTGTCGATTCCTATTTTGCTGCTGATGCTGTTGGGCATGATGATTTTGCCCATGCCGCCGATCCTGTTGGACGCGTTTTTCTCGTTTAATATTGCGCTTGCCATAGTGGTGCTATTGGTGAGTGTGTACACCATGCGACCCTTGGACTTTGCGGTATTTCCCACGATTTTGCTGGTTTCCACACTGCTGCGGCTGGGTTTGAACATCGCGTCAACTCGGGTGGTATTGCTCGAAGGCCACAACGGCAGTGACGCGGCAGGCAAGGTGATTCAGGCCTTTGGTGAGGTGGTCATCGGCGGTAATTACGCGGTCGGGATCGTGATCTTCATTATTCTGGTGATCATCAACTTTGTGGTGGTGACCAAGGGCGCGGGGCGTATTTCCGAGGTGAGTGCACGCTTTACCCTGGATGCTATGCCCGGCAAACAAATGGCGATCGACGCGGATTTGAACGCCGGTTTGATCGATCAAGAAGAAGCGAAAAGGCGTCGCGTCGAAGTGACGTCCGAAGCCGATTTTTACGGTGCTATGGACGGTGCTAGCAAGTTCGTTCGCGGCGATGCGGTCGCCGGCATCATGATTATGATCATCACCATTATCGGCGGCTTGGTGGTGGGCATGGTGCAACACAGTCTCGGGTTTACCCAAGCCACCCAGGTCTATGTGTTACTCACTATCGGCGATGGTTTGGTCGCGCAGATTCCCTCTCTGCTGCTGTCCACCTCGGCGGCAATTATTGTGACTCGCGCCAATAGCAGCGAGGACATGAACAGCCAAGTGGTCGGCCAGATGTTCAGCTCGCCCAAGGCGCTGGGCATCACCTCAATGATCCTGTTTATTATGGGCGTTATTCCGGGCATGCCGCATGTGGCCTTCCTGAGCTTTTCGGCAATATGCGGGTTTCTCGCCTACTACATTCATTTCCGCCAAAACGTTGCGGAGGTGGTGGAAGAGGGCAGAGCGCCACTGCGCACCATTACGCCCGCAGCTATGGGCGGTGGCGCAGGCGGCTCGTTTGCACCCCAGCCACCGGCGTTGGAAAACCAATCCGACCGCACCCAGGAGCCGGCAGAGGTTTCCTGGGACGACGTCACCCCGGTGGATATTCTCGGCTTGGAAGTTGGCTATCGCCTGATTCCCCTGGTGGATCGCAATCAGCGCGGCGAGCTGCTCGGGCGTATTAAAGGCGTGCGCAAAAAGCTGTCGCAGGACATCGGCTTTTTAATTCCGCCGGTTCATATCCGCGATAATCTCGACCTACTACCCAACGCTTACCGGGTCACTTTAATGGGCGTCGCGCTCGGCGAGGGAGAGGTTTTCCCCGACAAATTTTTGGCGATCAATCCAGGGCAAGTGTTCGGCAGTTTGCAGGGTACGAAGACCCGCGACCCCGCTTTTGGCTTGGATGCGGTGTGGATTGATGAAGGGCAGAAGGATCAAGCGCAGACGCTGGGCTACACAGTCGTGGATGCCAGCACCGTAGTGGCGACTCACCTCAACCAGATTGTGCAGCAACATACTCATGAACTGCTCGGCCACGAGGAAGTGCAGAAGTGGCTGGATCTGCTGGGCGAAAAATCCCCGAAGCTGGTGGAAGAGGTGGTGCCTAACACCATCACCATCAACACTTTGCTAAAGGTTCTGCAGAATTTATTGCGCGAGCAGGTGCCCATTCGCGATATGCGCACCATTGCCGAAGCCCTCGCCGCCCATGGCGATAAAAATCAGGACATTGCCACTCTTACCGGTCACGCCCGCGTCGCTCTGGCGCGTCAGATCGTGCAAAGCATTGTTGGCGCCGACCCCAATATCCCTGTGGTGACGCTTGATCCATCGCTGGAACAGTTGTTGCTACAGTCCGTTCAGCAGGCACAAAAAATTGGCGCGGATCCCACCGGCTTTATTGAACCGCGGCTGGCGGAGAAGTTGAATAACGCGTTAATTGATGTGGCGCGCCGTCAGGAAGCGGCGGGTAAACCGACAGTGCTGCTGGTTGCTGCGCCGCTGCGCATGATGTTGGTACGCCTGGCGCGCTTTAACCTGCCGGATATGCATGTCCTCAGCTACAACGAAATACCGGACAACAAGCAGATCACCATCGAAGCAACGGTGGGTGCGGATTTGACCAAGTAGCAGAGACAGACCGCCTGCCTCATAAAGGACGAACACAGCAGGAGCTCGAGAACTCGTTAATTTTGACCCAAGGCATTGGTGCCAATGCCAGGAGAACCGAACATGACAGTCAAACGTTTTGTTGCGCCGGATATGCGTCGTGCCCTAGACCTGGTTCGCCAGGAGATGGGACCCGACGCCATTATTTTGTCCAGCCAGCGCACCCGCGAAGGGGTGGAGATTATTACCTCCACCGACCTGGACGTAGTAGCGCGCGGCGGGGAAGAGCGCAAAGACTTTGGCAGTCGCTTCGACAGTGAGTTGGATCAACCGCTGGCCAGCGATAGCGCGTGGCAAGTGCACGACGGCCTCGCCGATGCGGTGCGCAAATATGCATCGCCCGCAGCGAGCGACAGCAAGCGCCGCGAACAGCTGGCACAGGAGATCGAAGAGGCGCGCGAACGTATGTTGGCGGCCAAACGCGGTGAGGTGCCAACCGCAACAGAGCGGAGCACGCCGGCCATTCCGCCGGCAACTGACACCGTTCGCTGGCGCGAAGCCACCCACGGCAAAGCGGCTCGCAGTCGCCTTGCTGCCAATGCGGCGGAAATATCCCGCGCGGCGCAGCGCCCGTCGGCGCGACCCTCTGCAGCGGACGATCGTGCCGCGCGGACAGCAGCGCCAGAGCGAGACGAGCAACGGCAGTCGGTAGACCGACAGGTGGCGGGTTTGCAAGAGCAAATTAAACGCTTGGCAGAAGAGCAGGCGCGCCGGGAGAACGTTCAAGAGAATCACAGTCTCGCCGCCTTACAGAATGAATTGGCGGATATGCGCATGATGATGGAGCAGCAAATGTGGCGGATGCGCGAGTCGGGGTACACAGATGCCGCACCGGCCATGACCTCACCGGTACAGGACGCCTTACAGACCCACCTGGCAGCGTTGGGGCTGCCGGCGGGGCTGGTCAAAAAGTTGGCGCTGGCAGCCAAGCCGGGCAAACGCATAAGCGCAGCGTGGCGAGATGCACTTGCACTGCTGACCAAACAGGTAGTGACCGACACGGCCGACCGAGTGCAAAAAGGTGGCGTTTTTGCTTTTGTCGGCCCGACTGGAGTGGGCAAAACCACCACCATCGCCAAGCTGGCTGCCCGCTACGTGCTCGAGCACGGCCTCGGTAAAGTCGCATTGGTGACCACCGACACCTACCGGGTCGGCGCTCATGACCAATTGCGCTCCCTGGGTCGCATTCTCAACGTGCCCGTGCGCGTAGTGGACCAGGAGCGTGGCCTGCCGACGATAATCGCCAGTCTCAAAAACTATCCCTTGATCTTGATCGACACAGCGGGCTTCCGCCAGGGCGATCCACTGCTGAAAGAGCAGGAAGCCCTGCTGGACTCCTGCCCGGGGCTTGAGCGCATTCTGGTGTTGGCCTGTAACAGCCAGCTACAAACACTCAAAGCCTCGGCCCACGCGCACAGTGGCGGCAAGTTACGCGGCTGTGTGCTCACCAAAATCGACGAGGCAGGCAGCTTGGGCGAAGCTTTAGGCGTGGTCATCCAACAGAAATTACCCGTGCTTTACTGCACCGAAGGTCAAGCGATTCCCAACGACTTGTCCGTTGCCTCTGCCGCTAGCCTGGTGGCCAAAGCGGTGGGCATGATGAAGGCGCAGCGGGGAAGCGCGGTGGCCGGAGCGGTATAAGGCC
>CAYZVN010000026.1:0-36351 GCA_964482025.1 uncultured Saccharophagus sp.
GCTGCAATGTTCAAAAATCCGCCAGCCGCGTTAAAAATGATCAAGTGTGTGGCGCCGTATTGATTTTGTGGCGCCGAAGGTGGTTAAATACCGTCGCTTTTTGCCCCGGTGGGGCATATCCAGTCGGATAATCAGATGCAGTTTTGCCAAATAGAGCTATACTCTTAACACAATAATTATAAGATTTGGTTTGTTATCTGGTTGTTTTTCCCGCTATATCACCAATACATTGTTGCGAAACAATAAGTAGTGACTCTGACGAGCGCGGCGTGCTTGTGCATGCTTTGTATCGCGCATTCTTCACAGAACACAAAAATGAGCGCCCTAAAGGTGCCGTGATATGAGGAGACTCAAGGTGAAAAAACCCGTCCGCTTTACGATTTACGTTGCTCTACTCGCGTTCGCTTGGTTTATGTTATCGCCAGCGCTGACTATCAATACTGCACAAATCGGCGCACCTATAAAGGCATTACTGGGGAGCATGAACACTCTGGCGATGGCAACGGCCGTGTTTGGTATTGCGCTTGTGATCACCTTTATGATCACCTCTGGATGGGGGCTGATTTTATTAGGTGCACTGGCATTGGTGGGGCTGATTGTAGTGAGCGTCCTGCATCCCTACCTATTTCCGCTGCTAATTCCGCTGTTCACCCTATGGCTGCTGTGTGCCGCTGCGCGCCGCCGGGAAAACGCCTCGACAAAAGCCGCCTCTTCAAATCACGCTTGATTCATTCCGACAAAAAAGCCACCCAATTAGGTGGCTTTTTTATTACCAAAATCCGCATTCGCGCATTTTAGTTTTTTTAGTAAAGCTTTTGTAAATATTCAGCTGCCACAGATTCCCATGTAAAACGCGCTTTGGCCGCCGCTTTAGCAATCGCCTGAAATCTTTGCGGACTTTCCTCTCGCAGCGACAAAATATCGGAAAAGCGCTTCAACATTTGCAAAGCTTGCTCATCGCCATTGCCGCCACGGAAAACAAATCCACTTACCCCATCGACCACGGTGTCGTTGAGTCCCCCTACCCCGTGAACGAGACACGGCTGACCAGCGCGCATGGCGAGCATTTGGCTGATCCCGCAGGGTTCAAACGAACTGGGCATGATAAATACATCACCGGCACCATAGAGCGCGTGTGCGAGCTCGTCGGAGTAGCCGCGCAGAAAAACAAAGTTCGGGCAGTCGCCACTCACTTCCTGCAGAAATTTTTCGTAGTCGGCATCGCCACTGCCGAGGAAAAGAAAAACACCGCGCTCGCCCAGCTGCTCCAGCAAATGTTGCAGCACCGATTGATGCTTATTTTGGTAGGTCACTTGATGCCGCAGAAGACGCACTTTCTGCTCGGTAATTCGTCCAACGGACGTTAGCAGCAAGCCGCGCTCACGCTTCGCGCGCCACTGCTGCAAGCGCTCCCGTGCGATCCAATGCACACTCAGCAAGACGGCGCTTTTCGCCACCCAATGCAACAACGCTTCATCGATTATGGACATAAGGCGCGTTTTATTGAGCTTGGAATAGTTTGCGTTCGGTGGATATTCGCAGCCATTGAGAATACCTTCCAAGCGCCCCTGCTTTGCCGCCGCAATTAAATCGATTTCCAAACTTTCACCACCATAAATATGATGCGCGACCTGGCTCGGCCGCTGGATTTCGCGAGCGTACGTGGGGGATACCGCGTGAACCTTATCCGCTAGTGCAATCGCGGCGCGCATGGGATTAAAGCAGTGGAGGTCTTGCGGATCGCAAATCACGGCTTGATCGTAGGCTAAGCGGGGAAACCAGGTTTCCAAGGCGGAGGCGTCACCGCTCAAAGGGCGCACACCTTGCAGCGATAAATTGTGGATGGAATAAACAGTATGCAGTGTTTTCAGGCGCTTGTAGTGCGGATCATATTCGCGCAAAACAGCAAGTACGGCAGCGTGCCAATCGTGAAGATGCAAAACATCCACGTGACCAAAATTCTCATTCAATATCGCTTGGCCGACTGCTGCACAAAATAGCGCGTACTTGCTGGCGTCTGATGCGAATGGGCGGTCGTTACCGTCGTTGCAATAGATTTTCCCAGCACCGCAGGGATAAAAACCCGGATGCTCCACCACCCACTGCAGCACACCGGGGAGCTCCGCATCTTCATCTTGCGGCGCATCCCAGCGATAGAGTTTTACCTGCTCGACATCACCGCGAAATAACACTGGAAAAGTCGCACACTCTTGTGCAGCCGAGCGGTGTAGAAAGCCGTGTGATGGAATAATCACATGCACTCGGCATCCCTGGGCTGCAAGCGCTTTCGGTAAATCTCGCACTACATCGCCAATACCGCCCACTTTTGCATTCGGCAGCGCGTCATTTTCGGCTGCCAACATTAATATCGTTTTATGAATTGCCATATATCTCGTACTAATCTAAACCGCTGCGCTTCATTGCAGAATAAAAAAGGGAACCACTGAGGCTCCCTTTTTTGCTGAGGATCGAAATAATTAGCGCGCGCCGCCGCGCTGACCCAGCATTTCTCGAGTCACCAAAGTAATACCTCTTGGCGTAACGCGAAAGCCGTTGGCTTTATCTTGCTCTGGGTCCACTCCAATTTCCATACCGCGAGGAATAACACAGGCCCGATCAATGATCGCCCGCTTCACTTTTGCGTAGCGATGGACTTGTACTTCCGGAAGTATTACCGACTCCTCAATCAGGGTGTAAGAGTGTACGCGAACATCCGAGAACAACAGCGACTTGCGCACCGTACCACCGGAAATAATGCAGCCGCCGGAAACCATGGAGTCCACCGCATAACCACGCCGGTCATCGTCATCGAAGACAAACTTTGCCGGAGGCAGCTGCGTCTGGTAGGTCCAGATGGGCCACTGATGATCGTAGAGGTTTAGTGAGGGTGTGGGCGAAACCAATTCCATATTGGCTTCCCAAAAGGCGTCGAGCGTCCCGACATCGCGCCAATAGGCCTGATTGCCCCGCTGATCCCGAAAACGGAACGCGTAAACATCATCGCGCCCGACAATGGAGGGAATAATGTCTTTGCCGAAGTCGTGATCCGAACCTTCTGTTGCCGCATCTTTTTCCAACAGCTCAAGAAGAAATTCCGTATCAAATATGTAATTTCCCATCGAAGCCAGGCAGAGCTTGGGATCACCCGGCACGGGTGTCGGCACAGCCGGCTTTTCGTCAAAGCGCAAAACTCGGTCTCGCTGGTCAACTGTCATCACTCCGAAAGCGCCCGCCGCTTCTTCCACCGGAACCTCCACACAGGAGACCGTGAGCTTGGCTTTATTTTCGACGTGATAAGCGAGGATGTTGCCGTAGTCCATCTGGTAAATGTGATCGCCGGACAGCACCATCACGTATTTCGGGTTGGCCGCGCGAATAATATCGACATTTTGATAGAGAGCGTCGGCGGTGCCCTGATACCAGTTAGGGGAATTGCGCTGGGACGCGGGCAGAACTTCCACATATTCGCCTAACTCGCGCTTAAAGTGGCTCCAGCCTACTTGTATATGGCGAATTAGCGAGTGCGCTTTGTATTGGGTGAGCACGCCAACTCGGCGAATGCCGGAGTTGACACAATTCGACAAGGGGAAATCAATGATGCGAAATTTACCACCGAAATAGAGCGCGGGCTTCGCACGCCAATCCGTGAGCTCAAAAAGACGACTGCCTCGGCCTCCGGCCAAAATTAGGGCAAGCGTATCTTTGGTCAAGCGACTGACGAAGCGCGGATTGGGGTGTTCCAGAGGTTTATCCATTGCAGACCTGCTTTATTTAAAATTGAGGTTTTGGGTTTTCAAACGATTTGCCAAATATCACGGGCATACTCACGGATGGTGCGATCACTCGAAAAGCGTCCACTCGCCGCCGCATTCAAAATACTCATGCGTGTCCAAGCGCTGCGGTCCTGATAGGTTTCCGCCGCTTTTTTCTGCGCTTCTATATAGCTGCGAAAATCCGCTGCCACCATCCATGGGTCGTCGTCGCGGCGAATCGCGGCGGCGATAGGCTCAAAGATACCGGGCTCAAACAAACTGAAATGGCCACATTCCAACAACTGCATAACCCGCTTTAAATCTTCATCGTGCTCAATAATTTGGTTCGGCCGATGGGCCGTGCGATAGGCGGGAATATCCTCGACCCGCAAACCAAACAGAAAGAAATTCTCAGCACCCGCAGCATCCAGAATTTCGATATTCGCGCCGTCGTAAGTGCCGATAGTGACCGCACCGTTCATCATGAACTTCATGTTACCGGTGCCGGAAGCTTCCTTGCCCGCGGTGGAAATCTGCTCCGACAGATCGGTTCCCGGACAGATAATTTCCATGCTCGATACTCGATAGTTCGGTAAAAACACCACCTGCAACAAATGTTTCACCGAGTTATCACTATTGACCACCGAGGCCACATTATTGATCAGCTTGATGATCAATTTTGCCAGAGCATAACCGGGTGCGGCTTTGCCCCCGATCAAAACACAGCGAGGTTTCATCTTGACGGCATCGCCGCGCTTGATGCGGTCGTACAGATGAATGATGTGCAAGACATTTAACAATTGTCGTTTGTATTCGTGTATGCGCTTGACCTGCACATCAAACATGTATTCCGTATCAAAACACACTCCACACTCTTTGTGAACCAAGGACGCAAGCGCCGCTTTATTCTGCTGTTTGATCTTATACCAGCGCTGGCAAAAGGCGCTGTCATTGACAAAGTCTTTCAGTTGACTGATTTTTTCCAGCTCGGTTTGCCAGCCATCACCTACAGCCTCTGTAATAAGCTCACCCAGTTGCCGATTGCTGTGCGCCAACCAACGTCGCGGGGTTACACCGTTGGTTTTGTTGTTGAATTTCTCCGGCCACAGCTCGTAAAAATCGCGGAATAAACCGCGCTTGAGCAAACTGGAATGCAAGGCGGCGACACCGTTGACTGAAAAGCTGCCGACGATTCCCAGATACGCCATGCGCGCGTGGGGCTCACCGCCCTCTTCAATCAGCGACATGCGCTGTTGCCGCTGTATATCGCCGGGCCAGTGCAGCGCTACCTCGGCGAGAAAGCGCGCATTGATCTCATAAATGATGTCCAGCAAACGCGGCAACAGTTCGCGCAGCATGCGCACCGGCCAACGCTCCAGCGCTTCTGGCAAAAGAGTGTGATTGGTATAAGCCATGGTCGCGGTGGTGATGCGCCAAGCCGCATCCCATTCGAGAAAGTAATCGTCCAGCAACAGACGCATCAGTTCGGCAACGGCCAAAGTGGGATGGGTATCGTTGAGCTGGAAGCAGTGTTTACTGGCAAACTCCGTAAAGTTTTCGCCGTGCTGTTGGACCCAGTCGGCCATCACATCCTGCAAACTGGCCGAGGCGAGAAAATATTGTTGCCGCAAGCGCAGCTCTTTGCCATTTTCACTGGTGTCGTTGGGATAGAGCACCATGGTGATCTGTTCCGCTTGGTTTTTCGCCGCTACCGCCTCGGTGTAATCGCCTGCATTGAACTCCTCTAAATCAAATTCATCGGTGGCCTCTGCTTTCCATAGCCGCAGAGTGTTAACCACGCCGTTGGCGTAACCGGGGATGGGAACGTCATAAGGAACTGCAAGCACGTCATTGGTACCGCTCCAGCGCGCGCACTTACGCCCTCTATCGTTGGTGTAAAACTCGGTATGGCCGTAAAACTTAACTCGGCGAGTCAACTCCGCGCGTTCAATTTCCCAGGGGTTGCCCTCACGCAACCAGTGGTCGGGAGACTCGACCTGTCGCCCCTGCTCGATGCGCTGGTGGAACATGCCGTATTCGTAGCGAATGCCGTAGCCGGTCACCGGCAAACCGAGCGTTGCACAGCTGTCGAGAAAGCACGCTGCCAAACGCCCCAAACCGCCGTTGCCGAGACCGGCGTCCAGCTCGTTCTGCCGCAGCTCTTCGAGGGTTGTGCCATAAACTTGCAGCGCGTCTCGGATCTCTGTCTCCAGCTCCAAATTCATCACCGCGTTGCTCAATGTGCGGCCGAGAAGGAATTCTAACGACAAATAAAACACCCTTTTTGGATTGCCGTTCAGCTCTTGCAGACGGGTATCGCGCCAGCGCTTGATCAGGCGATCGCGCACGGTGAGGGAAAGAGCTAACAACAAATAACTCGGGCGCTGCTCACGGTCGAAGCGACCTAAGGTGATGTTGTAGTGCTTTTTCAGATCTGCCACTACGCGACCCGCTTCCGTACCTTTGGGGAAAGGATTGTCTACCGAAATCATTACCAAGCTCCTGTCTCTGTAGCTGAATTGGGAGCGCCACGCGCGACCGGCCGGTGCGGCTCATTATTGTTGTAGGGTTTTTCAGCAAGGCTATCGCCGATCAGGGCTTATGCACTCCCTCACGCTGCGCCTGCAATGGGTCCGCCTGCCAATCGCACTGGCTGGAGAGACCGTAGAGAACTATCATGGCTTTCTCTTCTAGTACCAAGGCTTTTTCCAACTCCACGTAGCGCTCCACCGGCACACCGTCGCTTGCCGCCGTGTCCAAGAGCGCGACCCAATACCAGCCCGTCGGCAGCTGAAAATCCACCGGTTTGTCGCCACCGTTGAATAGGCTGAGCAGGCAGTGCACACAGCGCGCGTTGACCACCGACTCGAGCATCCAGCCGAGGCAAAACTCATCGCCGTTTGCCCACTCGCTTTCGCTCATGGGAGCGCCGTTCTTGTTCAGCCAATGGATGTTATAACCGGCCTGGATCACCTGCTCTTCTGGCTTGTGAATAAAGAAAGGGCTGCGCAACAATGGAAACTCCCGGCGCACCCGAATCACATTGCGCACAAATTCACGCAGTTTCCAGTGTTGCGGTTGCAGGCCGGACCAATCGAGCCAGTTGGTTTCATTATCCTGACAATAGGCGTTGTTATTGCCCTGCTGAGTTCGGCCTAACTCATCGCCGGCCAGTAGCATAGGCGTACCCTGGCTCAGCAGCAGAGTCGCGAGAAAGTTGCGCTGTTGCCGAAATCGCAGCGCATCGATACGTTCATTTTTGGTGGGACCTTCGACACCGAAGTTGCAGCTGAAATTGGCGTGGTGGCCGTCGTTATTCTGTTCTTTGTTGGCATGGTTGTGGCGCTGGCTGTAGCTGACCAAGTCGCGCAAGGTAAAACCGTCATGACTGGTGACAAAATTGATGGTGCTGGACGGCCTGCGCCCAGCGGGTTCGAACAAGTCGCTAGAACCGTGGATGCGCCGCGCAAACTCCGGCAGAAGACCTGCGTCGCCGCGCCAATAACGCCGTACCGTATCGCGGTAACGATCGTTCCACTCGGCCCAGCCCGGAGGAAAATGACCCAGCTGATAACCGCCTGGCCCAATATCCCAAGGCTCGACGATGAGTTTTTTGGTATTGAGAACGGGGTCTTGGCGCACGGCGTCGAAAAATCCGCCCTCAGGATCAAAACCGTGAGCCTCGCGCCCCATCACCGGCGCCAAGTCAAAGCGAAAACCATCCACCCCCATGTCGGTTGCCCAATAACGCAGACTGTCCATCACCATCTGCAGCACTCGCGGGTGCTTCACGTTTAAAGTGTTGCCGCAGCCAGTGTCATTGACGTAGAAGCGTGGATCCTGGTTGAGCAGGCAGTAATAACTGGCGTTATCAATGCCGCGAAAGCTCAAGGTCGGTCCCAAATGATTCCCTTCTGCCGTGTGGTTATAGACCACGTCGAGCAAGACCTCGATCCCGGCATCGTGCAGGTTGCTCACCATCTGCTTGAACTCTTCGAGATCATTTGCCGACATATAGCCCGGGTGGAGAGCAAAAAAGTTGAGGGTGTTATAGCCCCAGTAGTTGACCAGGTTGCGCTTGATCAGGAAGTGCTCATCAATGAAGTAATGCACCGGCAGCAACTCCACACTGGTGACACCCAACTCCTGTAAGTAGCGGATCACCGGTTCGCTGCCGAGCCCGGCGTAGGTACCGCGCAGATGCTTCGGCAGCAACTTATTGAGTTTGGTAAAGCCCTTAACATGCAATTCGTAAATTAAGGTCTCGTGCCAGGGAACCGGTTTGGCCAGCGGGCGCGGCGGTGCACTGGGCTCCACCACTACCCCCTTGGGCATCTTGCTGGCGTTGTCGCTAGGGTCGTAGGAAAAATCCAGGCTCGGATCCTTCATGTTGTATGCGTAATGCTCATCGCCCCAGATAAAGTTGCCGCTGACACTCTTGGCGTAAGGGTCCAACAACAATTTATGCGGATTAAAGCGATGGCCATTTTGCGGCTCAAAGGGACCGTGAACACGATAGCCATAGAGCGCCCCAGGCTCCAACCCCTCAACCCAGCCATGCCAGACATGATCGGTATGCGCGGGAAGCTCGAGCCGCGCCAGTTCTTGTTGACCACTGGGATCGAATAAACAGAGCTCGACTTTTTCCGCATGCCTAGAAAACAACGCAAAATTAACGCCCCCCTCTAAAGGAGTGGCGCCAAGCGGATAGGCATGCCCTTCTTTTATGGTGTACGCCATTACATCAACACTCGCAATAACACCGCCGTCCACAATCGTTGTGCCATATACACATCACCCATTACTCCAAGGTAAACACCAAGGTGGACAGAGGTGGCAAAGTCAAGGTGACGGACCAGGGCCGACCATGGCTTTCCTGCGCCTCCGCCACGCGCCCGCCGCTATTGCCTCGATCGCCACCGCCATAGAAGCTGGCGTCGGTATTCAGTAGCTCTCGGTAAAAGCCTGGTGCTGGAACGCCAAGACGGTAAGCCTCGCGCTGTATCGGTGTCATATTTGCCACAATCAACACCGGGGCGCAGCCGTCTGCTTTGCGGATAAAGGCAAAGATCGAGTTATGTCGGTCGTCTGCTTCAATCCACTCAAAGCCCCGCGGGTCGCAGTCGTGTCGGTGCAGTTGTGGGTGTTCGCTATAGAGGCGATTGAGATCCTGCACCAAACGCTGTACGCCCTGGTGAAAGTGAGTATCCAGTAAGTGCCAGTCCAGGCTGACATTGTGATTCCACTCGACGCCTTGGGCGAACTCCCCTCCCATGAACAGCAATTTCTTCCCCGGGTGGCTCCACATAAAGGCGTAGTAGGCTCGCAAATTTGCAAACTTCTCGGCGCCCGCGCCCGGCATTTTGTCCAATAGGGATTTTTTGCCGTGCACCACCTCATCGTGACTTAACGGCAGAATAAAGTTTTCATTAAAGGCATAGAGCAAGCTAAAGGTCATATCGTGGTGATGGTATTGCCGGTGAATCGGGTCGTTGGCTATATAGCGCAAGCTGTCATTCATCCAGCCCATATTCCACTTGTAACCAAAGCCCAGACCGCCGGCATAAACCGGATGGGACACACCGGGCCAGGCCGTCGACTCCTCTGCCACCATCATAATGCCGGGAAAACGCTCGTAGACTTTCAGGTTGACGCGTTTGAGCAGATCAATGGCTTCCAGGTTTTCGCGGCCACCATAGGAATTGGGAACCCATTCACCGTGTTGGCGGCTGTAGTCCAAATACAGCATCGAGGCCACCGCGTCGACGCGCAGCCCATCGACATGGAAGCGCTCCAGCCAAAAAAGCGCATTGGCATACAGAAAGTTGGCGACTTCACAGCGCCCATAGTTATAGATGTAGGTATTCCAGTCGGGATGGAACCCCTGGCGCACGTCCGCATGCTCATACAAAGGAGTGCCGTCAAAGCGCGCGAGGCCGTGGCCATCGGAAGGAAAGTGTCCCGGCACCCAGTCAATCAGCACACCCACTCCAGCTTGGTGACAGCGGTCGACAAAGTGCATGAAATCCTGGGGACTGCCAAACCTTGAGGTGGGCGCATAAAGACCAACGGGTTGATAACCCCACGAGCCATCGAACGGAAATTCGCTAATGGGCATCAGCTGGATATGGGTAAAACCCATCTCCAAAATATAGGGAATCAACTGCTCCGCCAGCTCGTGATAGCTCAAGTACTCTTGCGGGTTTTGCGGATCTCGCCGCCACGATCCCAGATGAACTTCGTAAATACTGATGGGGCTGTCGATCGCCGAGCGCTGCTCGCGACTGTTCATCCAGCTCTCGTCGTTCCAGACATAATCGCGAGTATCGACCACTTTTGAGGCCGTTTGCGGTGGGCGCTCGGCGGCGAAGCCTACCGGGTCCGCCTTTTGCGGCAGCAGATGACCATCCCGGGTTTTGATTTCGTATTTATAGAGTGTGCCGAGTGGCAAGTGAGGAATGAAGATCTCCCAGATACCACTGGGGATATGCTTGCGCATCATATGATGGCGGCCATCCCAAAAGTTGAACTCGCCGACGACCGACACGCGGCGGGCATTGGGTGCCCAAACCGCAAAGCGCACGCCAGGTACGCCATCCACTTCCATCACCTGCGCGCCCAGCCAATCGTAAAGCCGCTCGTGACGCCCTTCACCAAACAGGTACAGATCCATTTCACCAATCGTGGAGCCAAACCGGTAAGGGTCTTCACGCACTTCGACATAATCGCCAAAGTGAATACGAAAACGATAGGGAAAGCGGGTTTCCGCGGCGATCAAACCGGCAAATACCCCGTCGCGCACCTCCGCCAACTCACCCAGAGAGACTTGATCGTGCAAGCCTATGACCTCAACCCGAGAGGCGCCGGGAAGCAATGCGCGCAGCACAAACTGCCCCGGCCCCCACTCGTGTAAACCGAGCAAGCCGAACACATCTTCACATTCGGAATAAACCAGAGAGTCGAGCTGGGAATGCGACAACAAGATTAAATCGTTTTTCACGAGTTGGGTTTCCTTATCATTCTTATCACCGCAGAGCGCCCTTGCCACAGGACTCGGGCAGTGACGGTAGTGACCGTCGAGCTCTCACCTTGCCGCGACAAATCGTCACGGCGCAAAATGCTCTGCAGGTGTCGGTTATTTGATTACAAGAGCCGGATCAACCGCGCTCCATCGTAATTGCACGCAACAGCGATTGCACACGCTCGTCGGAGAACAACATCTCCAAGGGCACCGCCAGCTTGCGCTGCCAATTTGGATATTGATAACTGGTGCCGGGAACATTAACCGGCTCTTCCAGCAATTCCAGATCTTCCAATTGAACGACAAACAGCTGCGAGGCACATTGGCTCACCCCATGTAGCAAGGCGGCGGCAAGCGTCTGGCGCATAGGCTCGGCCAGCAGCGTTGCGAACTGGTCGCGCTTGACCAAGCCGCGCACCTCCAGCCACTCCAACAAACGCAACTTTTCCATATCCCGCTGCACCAGAACCTCTTCGTAATCCACTCCTTCCTCGAGTAGATTCAACTTCTGGCGCAGCTGCAGGTCGGAGCCGATCCACCAGCTCGCAATGGTCGGCACATCGTGATTTGTTAACATTGCCAACGCGCGCGGTTCGTACTCCTCCGCTGGACGAAAGCGGCCATCCTGCAATTTCTCAAAATAAAATAACTTGTTGGTAAAAATATTCGCACGCGCCAGCGCCTCGCGAAACTCCGCCGGTACGACACCCATGTCCTCGCCAATTACGAGGCAGCGATTGCGCACACTTTCCAAGCGCAGCAAGCCAAGCATTTCCCGAAAGGGATAATGAATATAGGCGCCGAAATCGGCCGTTTGCCCCGGCGGACACCACCACAAGCGCATTAACCCCATGGCGTGATCAATTCGCAGGGCACCGCAGTGCGCCATATTAGCCCGTAACAGGTTAATAAAATGGCTGAATCCTGTCGCGCGCAAAGTTGCCGGATCCATCGGCGGCAACCCCCAGTTTTGCCCCTTCTCCGCCAGCGGGTCCGGCGGCGCGCCCACCGCCGCCGAGCGACAAAATAAACGGACATTAGTGGCAACTTCTGCACCGCCACCGTCGGCGCCGACCGCGAGATCGCGCATCAAACCAAGCTGCATGCCGCAGGTGCGCGAGTGACGCTGGCAAGCATCCAACTGTCCATCGGCAAGCCACTGTAAGTACGCGTGAAACTGAATGCGTTCCGCATAACGATTCAGTGCCTCTCGCTTATGCTTGTCGTCAAGCTGATCAATTTGCTCACCCGTGGTTTCTGCCAGCACCTGATATAAACAGAAATCTTGCAGCGACTCACCCGACTCGCGGACAAATTGCTGAAACTTCTGTGCTCGGGTCGAATTTTTCTCTAGCTCATTCGCGCTGAAGACAGCATACATCTCGCGAAAAACCGCCATTTTAATGCTGTGCACCGCTGCGTACGGGACCTTATCTTGTGCGCGTAGGCGCACCAGCATGGGCAAAATGTCGGCCGTTTTCTTGAGGTATTCGGGCTCAATTTCGGGATCTATATAAAGCGGGTTGAGGAAGCGTCGGTCCGACGGACTGTAAGGACTACAGTTCTGTTCAACCGGGCTGCGCAAAGCGTGTAAAGGGTTGAGGCCGATCATATCTGCGCCGGCCTCAGCGGCTTCGGTAATCAGCATTTTCAGATCGGTAAAATCGCCGATACCCCAATTGCGAGCCGAGCGCAGAGTGTAGAGCTGAACAATAATTCCCCAGGGTCGCTTGCCTTGCAACACCCAGTCGGGCGTATAAGCCTGGGCGGGCACCACAACCAATTGGGTATCCATGGTTTTGCTGGCGTCCTCCGTGTCCGTTACACGGAGGCGGTGATAACCGATAGGGATTTCGTGCACCGGAACGGCGCGACGGGTGTAGCGAGTGCCCTCATAAAGATAATCACCCACTTCAGCACAACTAGCGGGAACAAATTCGCCACTGCGAGCACCACCCGCTTCGAGAAATATTTCGTAATAAAATTTTCTCGCTAAATCGGTAGGCGCAAGATTAATAGCAAACTGGGCGCGCTCACCGACCTCGGTCATCAATAGAGGGGGAAACCAATTGCGCCAAGGCTCAATATCCAACGCATAGGCTTGCTCCGCAACAGCTTCGGGAGATTCCGTGTTAACGCCCATCGCGTGCAGCAGTCTCAGACGGTTCTCTCGGGATACCAGGACCTTTTCGCCCCGGTAGTTGTAATATTCGTTTGCAATTCCACGCCAATAAAACAACTTGTCTAAGTTGTTCATAAAATGCTCACCGCTAATGGTCTAGGTTTTTAATTGTTTTGAGGGCTGCCTAAGAATCAAAGTCTAGCGTATCCCATGCCAACTTCTAGCGCTTTGATCTAAGCCAGTCGCCTTTCACGCGAATCGCACGGGTGCTGCGATAAAAACTCTCGATGAGTCCATCCCAGGGGAAATAACAAGCTCGAATGCTACCTTAGATCTCACCGGCACATGGCGAAATAGCAGAATTTTTTTCACGCCGAAGCAAATCTTACGTTCAATTGAAGAAAGCGGCAGAAATTGCGATAGCACGAATGGCGATAATATTCGCGGTGATAACCGCATCAGACGCTATATGGAGGGAAATAAAGTAATCCTATGCAGAGCACAGGATTAAGTGCGAGTGGCTTAGCTTAAAAATTCTGCTGCAGATAATCTCTCGCCAAGCTGGCCGCCGTTGAGTTGGAGTCAGCGACTTCACGCAGTAGTTTCTCTGCCTGCGCGGATTTGCCTTCGGCGTGGTAGAGTCTTGCCAATTTAAATTTGGCTTCAGGCGTTTTCTGGTGGTTTGGGTACTGCTCTAGCATCTGCTCAAACCAACGCTTGGATTGTTCCTGATCGCTTTTCTGCAAATAAATTTGCCCCAGCCAATAAAGCGCATTAGCGGCATAATGGCCAGCTGGAAAGTCTTTCAGGTAACGCTGCAGCGCCTCGGCACCACTATCAAAATCCCGCTGTTTCAGAACCAGATCAATCGCCGCGCGATAAGCGGATAATTCGTCGGCCTGTTCAGGGTCTATGGATTGTTCCAGGCCAGCCGTCGCTGCGGGCGCATCGACAGGCGGCGCAGCGGAGCTGCCCACATTGGCTCCCGCAGCCACCTGACTCAAACGGCGATCCAAATCCAAATAATCATCCAGTCGCTGTTGTTTGAGCTGGCGAATTTCGAATGATTGCTGTTCTACCAGCCCGCGCAACTCGAGAACCTCTTGTTGCAGAAGCTGCATCTGATAGAACATTTCCGCTTGACCTGACGCATCGGCAGGTGCTGCAGAACGCGCACTGGCAGAAGGCTTGCCACCAATCGGCTGAGACTCGACGATTTGGACCTGCGCGTTTGCAAAAGAAACCGCCATCGCAAGGATAGCGGCATAGCCGTATTTCAGCATTTTGAAAAACTTATTCGTAGCTCAGTTCTACACGACGGTTCTTGGACCAAGTGCTCTCACCGCTGCCCAATACCGCCGGACGCTCTTCACCGTAAGAAACCGTTTCAATTCTGGAGCTGCTCACACCTTGCAGAACCAGAAAGTCACGAACAGCATTGGCTCGGCGCTCACCCAGGGCCATGTTGTATTCACGACTACCGCGCTCGTCAGCGTGTCCTTCCAAACGTACTGACTTAGAGGCGTTGCGCGCATATTCAGCGTGGGCCATCAGAGCGGCTCGAGCTTCTGGAACCAGTACCGCTGAATCAAATTCGAAATAAAATACCGTTGCCAAATTCGCAACTGCAGACCAACCGTCATCCACATCTACAGTACTTTCAGTGACGCCCGTACCGACACCTGTTGTCGTTTCTATATTTTCGTTGGGCTCCTCAACCGGCTTGTTGCTAGAGCAACCTACCATCAAACCCATAACCACGGCCAGAACTGCAAATGACTTAATTGACTTCAACATTTTGTTACACTCCCAAGTGAGCATGAAAAGGTACAACTTGACTAGATTATTTAGAGAACGGGGACCAGGCCGGCTCCCGCACATCACCCTGTTTCGACGGTAAACGAAACTTAACACCAGCATCCATGGAGACCGCGGCCAAAACACCTTTATTCTGGTGCTGCGTTGCATATAGTAACATAGCTCCGTTTGGCGCGATGCTCGGTGATTCATCCAACCATGTCTCTGTCAGGATGCGCATGTTACCAGTTTTTATATCTTGTGATGCGATATGAAAAACGCCATCCCTGCGATGGATCATGATTAAAGTTTTGCCATCCGGCGACACGCGCGAACGCGCATTGTAGTCGCCTTCAAACGTGAGTCGCTCGACCCGCCCTGTAGCCAAACTGACCTGATAGATCTGCGGGCTGCCTCCACGATTGGAGGTAAAAATCAGCGAGCGACCGTCCGCGCTCCAGTTCGGCTCTGTATCAATCGCAAAATGATTCGTCACCCGAGTTAATTTGCGGGAGGCAATCTCTAACGTGTAAATTTCGGGATTGCCATCTTTCGATAAAACGAGAGCCAGGGACCGGTCATCAGGCGACCACGCAGGCGCGCCATTCAGTCCGCGAAAATCGGTCATTTGTGTTCGCTTGCCGGTGGCGAGCTCTTGAATGAAGATGGCCGGGCGCGAAGTTTCAAAGGACACATAGGCGATGCGCGCCATATCATTCGACCAAGTCGGCGACAAGAGCGGTTCGCTTGAAGAAAATAAAACCCGCTCGCGGGCGCCGTCGGCATCGGCATACATTAAACGATAGCGGCCCGCACCGGGCTTCCTCAAGTCTTCCACATACAGTATTTTGGTGCCGAAAGCGCCGCGAATCCCAGTGATCGCTTCGTATACAGCGTCGCTAACAGCGTGAGCGATATCGCGCAATTGGCTATCGGTTCCCGCAACGTTTTTCTGGAACACCTTGCGCTGAGACAGCACATCGTACAGCTCGAACTGCAGCTGGTAGCGCCCCGCCTGCTGTGTCATCTGACCAATAACCAGATATGAAGCACCGAGCATACGCCAGTCGCGATAAAACACATCGGCTTCCGTCTTGGGCATGGACAGCATATCGGTTTTCGGCACTGGCCGGAAAAAGCCGCTGCGCAGCAAATCGGCCGACACTATCTCCTGGATATCCTCGGGCAGACCCAAACTACCTGCAAAGGGCACTATTGCTATGGGGGTGGGATTATCCATCCCGGAGGTAATTTCAATCGTCAGTCTTGCCATGGCCGGCTGAGCCCATAGGCTCAGCCAAAAAACAAAAATCCAGGTATATCTCACTGTCTCAAATCCTGTGGCTGGAAGTTCAATTCAAATTCACGATAGTGGCGTTCGAACACTTCTGATGGCATATCTTTAATCTCTGCGAACTGCTCCACCTTTTTCACCGCCTGTACGGCGGATAAATCAAACGCTGTATTACCGCTGCCTTTCAGTACGTCAACACTCACTACCCGACCTGTGGGAACCAGCCGTATTAATAATATGCACTGCATCCCATTCCGCGCTGAGGGTGGGCGACTCCAATTTTCAATAACGCGCTGAGCGATTGCGCTCATGTAACTCTGCGCCGTTACCGCATAGGACTCTTCGTCTAGGCGAGCTTGCTCCTGTGCCAAGGCGGTTTCAAACGCCTGTTGCTCACGCTGCTGACGTAGCTGCTCCTGCTGTTTACGCTCCGCTTCTGCTTTTGCTTTGCGCTCTGCTTCGGCTTTCGCCTTCGCCGCTTGTTCCTCACGCTTCCGTTGCTGCTCTTTTTGTTTGCGCTCTGCTTCCGCCTTTTGCTTCTGCGCCTCCGCCTCTTTGCGCTTACGCTCCTGCTGCCTTTTCTGTTCGGCAAGGCGCTCCTGCTCTCTGCGCTTTTGCGTCAGATCTACCACTTTTGGTTTATCCGCCACTTTTTGCGCCTTGCTGCGGTCCTCCAAGGTGACTAACTTTGCCGGCACAAAGCTCGGCATTTTCACTTGCGGCGGCTTCGGCTCAGGGGCAAAGCCAAACAGCAAAAAACCGAGCAATGCTCCGTGCAACAGAACACTCAGGGCTGCGGGGGCGACATATTTTTCAAGTATGGAAATCATCGCCCCAGGTCAAATCTTCGGTGGATCCGTCACCAGCCCCACTGACGGCGCTCCAGCTGCCTGCAGCTCGGTCATTAAAGCAACAACGGTCCCATAAGGGACCGCTGTGTCTCCCCAAACCAACACGGGTGTCGCAGGCTTCTGCCGCAACACTTTTGCCACAGTATCGGTGATTTCAAGGAGGGGTTTTGCGCTCTGCTGATCCTGGCCGAGATTCAGATAGTAAGTGCCATCGCTTTTTACCGAGACGATTAAAGGCTCTTCATCTTTATCATCAATGGGTGCCGAGGGCGCTTGCGGCAGGTCAACTTTTACACCCTGCATGAGTAAGGGCGCTGTGACCATGAACACCACCAACAACACCAGCATCACGTCGATATAGGGAACGACGTTGATTTCGGCCATGGGTTTGCGTTTATTGGGAGTCGCCATAAATCAACCTATCCGCTGTGTACTTGGCGATGCAGGACAGAAGAGAACTCTTCTGCGAAGGTTTGATAATTAGCCTTTAACTGCTCGGCGCGCGCGGCAAAACGGTTGTAGGCGAGTACCGCAGGAATCGCCGCAAACAAGCCCATTGCGGTTGCCACCAAAGCCTCGGAAATACCCGGCGCGACTGTGGCGAGGGTCGCCTGATGAACATTGGCAAGACCGCGGAACGAGTTCATGATGCCCCAGACGGTGCCGAACAAGCCGATATATGGGCTGACCGAGGCAACACTTGCGAGAAATGGCAAATTCTCTTCGAGCTTTTCTTCCTCTTTGGCCATGGCGACCCGCATAGCTCTTTGAGTGCCCTCCATGATGGCATCTTTATCCGTGCCACCCTGTTGGCGCAAGCGGGAAAACTCCTTAAAGCCGGCACGAAAAATATTTTCCACGCCCTCGGTGCCGCGCCCATTGCCCTGGCGATACAACTGGGAGAGATCGATACCGGACCAAAATTGCCGCTCAAATTTCACCAGCGCTTGCTTGGCACGCGCCTGATAGATCCCTCGTTGCACGATCATGTACCAGGAAACTACGGATGCCAGCAGTAAAATCAGCATCACCAGCTGCACGAGAAGACTGGCTTCGGCAATTAAAAGCCAAATGGAAAGTGATTCTGTCTGATTCATCAGGGCCGTTCCTTTTTATTCGAAGCCGTCGCGGTGAACACGCGAAAGCATAGGTCTCGCACTACGGACACACAAGTCGAAATTCTGCGCGAACGGCGCAACAACACCGACAAAACGCATGTTTGGAGCTTCATAAATAGGGGGAGTTCCATAGACGCAGGAAGTTGCGATTGGGAGTGTCCACGAAAGACAAGTGATTAAAAGCGCGGGATTTTATCGGTTTCAATATCACGGCGCTATAGAACGTTCGTCTTTTTAAAGACCGGGGAGATCGGCTTGCCCCACTCCGGGGCGCACAATGCCAAAGTGATCGTAGGCATGTTGGGTTGCCATACGCCCACGCGCGGTCCGCATCACATAACCTTGTTGAATCAGGTAGGGCTCAAGCACATCTTCAATAGTGTCGCGCTCCTCACTGATGGCCGCCGCCAAACTCTCCACCCCCACCGGCCCGCCACCAAACTTTTCCATTAAGGCCAGTAGCAGCCGACGGTCCATATGATCGAACCCGCGGGCGTCGACATTCAGCATATTGAGTGCCGCATCGGCGACCGGTGCACTAATCACGCCGCCATTCTTAACTTCAGCGTAATCGCGTACCCGTCGCAACAAACGATTGGCGATGCGCGGAGTTCCGCGGGAGCGCTTGGCCACCTCTTCGGCCGCATCCGCCCCCAACTGAACACCCAGCAACCGCGCGGAGCGCAAAACAATTTGGGTAAGATCGGCGGTGTTATAAAACTCGAGCCGCTGAACAATGCCGAAACGATCGCGCAGCGGCGATGTAAGTAACCCCGCTCGCGTCGTGGCTCCCACCAACGTAAACGGCGGCAAGTCGAGCTTGATCGAGCGCGCCGCCGGTCCCTCGCCGATCATAATATCCAGCTGATAGTCCTCCATCGCCGGATAAAGAATTTCCTCCACCATAGGACTGAGGCGGTGAATCTCGTCGATAAACAACACATCCCCAGGCTCGAGGTTGGTCATAAGCGCCGCCAGATCGCCCGCCTTTTCCAGCACCGGGCCCGAGGTGGTTTTCAAGTCGGCCTGCATTTCCTCGGCAATAATATTGGCCAGCGTGGTTTTACCCAATCCCGGAGGACCGAAGACTAAGGTGTGATCAAGGGGCTCTCCGCGCTGCCGCGCCGCACTTATGAAAATTTCCATCTGCTCGCGCACCACTGGCTGACCTATGTAGTCTCGCAGGGTCTTGGGGCGTATGGCGCGATCCTGAACGTCCTCGCGCGGCTTTGCGGTGCCGTCGATTATGCGGCCAGAATTAAATTCATCCGGTTCGATCATATCCTGCCTCGCAAAGTTACTTCGGCATCATGCTGCGCAATGCCAGGCGAATCAATTCTTCACTGCGCTCGACGGCCTGTTCTGCCAACACGGCATTAAGGGCCCGGGCCGCTTCAACGGGTTTGTAACCGAGGGTAATGAGCGCACTTTCGGCGTCGGCAAACATTTGATTTCCCGCCACCGGCGCTTTTGCCATCGACGGAGCCGAGCCTTCCGCATCGCGCGTCCAATCCCCCAGGCGATCGCGCATTTCAACAACCAGCCGCTCCGCCGTTTTCTTACCGACCCCGGGCACCTTTACCAGAGCACTGAGGTTATTGCTCATCACACAACGGACAAACTCCATGCTTTCCATGCCGGACATAATCCCCAGTGCCATTTTCGGTCCTACATTGCTGACCTTGATCAACTGGCGAAACAGCGAGCGATCTTGTTGGTTGATAAAGGCGAATAGCTGCTGTGAGTTTTCACTTACCGCAAAATGGGTATGCAATACCACTTCCGCCCCGAGTTCTGGTAAGCCGTAAAACGTGGTCATTGGCGCCAAGAGATCGTAGCCGACCCCATGGACATCCACTAACAAATGTGGCGGCTGTTTTTCCACAAGCACACCTTTCAAACGCCCAATCACACCAATCTACCTCGTCGAAAATGACGCGCCTGCGTCGCCTGAATTAAGTTGTGCTGAGTATTGGCGTGGCACAAAGCCACCGCTAGAGCGTCCGCGGCATCTTCCTGCGGTGCGCGCGGCAACAGTAGCAAAGTCTTCACCATATGCTGGACTTGCACTTTGTCCGCCGCGCCGCTGCCGACGACCGACTGTTTTACCTTGCGGGCTTCGTATTCAAACACGCTCAGCTCGTGGCTCACGCCCGCCACTATAGCCGCGCCTCGCGCCTGGCCAAGCTTTAGCGCAGAGCCAGCACTTTTTGCCATAAACACCTGCTCTACTGCCATTTCATCCGGTTGATATTCGGCGATGATCTGCGAAACCGCGGAGAAAATTTCTTTCAACCGCTCCGGCAAGGTTAGCTCTGCGGACATGCGGATGACGCCACTGGCGATATAGCGGGTTTTCGTGCCGCACTTTTGCACCAAGCCGTAGCCGGTTTTGCGCGAGCCGGGGTCTATGCCCAAAATGACGGTCACCCGGCGCTCCCATAATTTTGAGAGATCGCATTCGCGAATATAAATGGGAGTTGCATAGAAACGCCTTCCAAGGGGAGCACTGTATTCTTATACAGCTTAGTTGCTGAGCAGCTCCTCCTGCAACTGCTAGGCCGTGACCGGTTCGACGCGCCAGTCGATTGGCGCCGCGCCGCGCCCGTGCAACCACTCGTTGGTTTTGGAAAAATGTCGGCTGCCAAAGAAGCCGCGATGCGCAGAGAGGGGCGACGGATGAGGCGACTTTAAGATCAAGTGCTTGCGCGCGTCGATCAGCGCACTTTTCTTCTGCGCGTAAGCGCCCCAAAGCAAGAACACCAGCCCCTCGCGCTCGCGATTCAGCGCCATTATGGCCTCATCGGTAAAGGTCTCCCACCCTTTGCCCTGATGGGAGCCGGCTCGTCCCTGCTCAACCGTCAAAGTTGCATTGAGCAGCAGCACCCCCTGCTCCGCCCAGTTCTGCAAGCAGCCCTGGCGCGGCACCGGGATACCCAAGTCCTGTTGAATTTCTTTAAAGATATTCAGCAGCGATGGCGGCAGCGGCACCCCCGGCAACACCGAAAAGCACAGCCCGTGTGCCTGTCCCGGCCCATGGTATGGGTCTTGCCCCAGAATAACGACTTTTGCCGCATCGAACGGCGTTGCATTAAAGGCGTTAAAGATATTGCTGCCAGCCGGATAAATGACTTTCCCCGCTTGCTTTTCCGCCTGCAAAAACGCGCGCAGAGACTGCATATACGGCTTATCGAACTCCCCTCCTATGGCCTTGAGCCAGGAGGGGTGGAGCTGAATAGTGCGTGACTTGGACACGGCTGGAATACCTGTTCAGTTAGGGTCCCCGCGATCACAGTGCTGATCGACGCAACCGCCATCTGGATGACGCAACAAAGTGCTTAACAAGCCGGGGAGCAAAACCCCTTCTCCATGACCGCGATCAGGCTTCCGGCCGCATGTGCGGGAACAACAAGACATCTCGAATACTGGCGGAGTCGGTCAGCAACATCACTAAGCGGTCTATACCAATACCCTCGCCAGCGGTGGGTGGAAGTCCGTATTCCAAAGCTCGAACGTAGTCTGCATCGTAATGCATGGCCTCCAAATCCCCGCTGTCTTTTTCGGCGACTTGCGCACGAAAACGCTCTGCCTGATCTTCCGCATCGTTCAACTCGGAAAACCCATTGGCGATTTCACGACCGCCGACGAAAAATTCGAAGCGATCGGTAACAAATGGATTCTCATCGCTGCGCCGCGCTAAGGGCGAAACTTCCGTGGGGTATTCGGTGATAAAGGTCGGCTGCTCCAAGCGATGCTCAACGGTTTTTTCAAATATCTCAATCTGCACCTTGCCTAAGCCCCAGGAATCCTTCACCGGAATTCCAAGGCTGGCGGCCAGGGCGCGAGCGCGCTCCAGGCTCTCCAAATCCGCAGCTTGGATGGCGGAGTTGTATTTCAAAATCGAGTTAAAAACGCTGAGACGAGCAAAAGGCTCGGCAAAGTTGTAGGTCACTGTTGAGCCATCGGCTTTGGTGTTAACCACCTGATTCGTGCCGAGCACTTGCGTGGTCAACTGGCGCAACATATCTTCGGTCAGATCCATCAAATCGTGATAATCCGCGTAGGCTTGATAGAACTCCAACATAGTGAATTCGGGATTGTGGCGAGTACTCAAGCCTTCGTTGCGGAAGTTGCGGTTGATCTCATAAACCCGCTCGAAACCGCCGACCACCAAGCGCTTCAAATAAAGCTCTGGTGCAATGCGCAGATACATATCCATGGACAACGCATTGTGGTGTGTAATAAACGGCCGTGCGGTAGCGCCGCCGGGAATAGTCTGCAGCATGGGAGTTTCCACTTCCAAAAAGTCGCGACCATTTAAATATTGCCGAATAAATTGCACCACCCTTGAACGCACCACAAAGGTAGCGCGCACTTCTGGATTAGCGATCAAATCCACATAGCGTTGCCGGTAGCGAATTTCCTGATCCGCCAAGCCGTGAAACTTATCGGGCAGCGGCCGCAACGCTTTGGTGAGTAATTGATACTCCTCCATATTCACATACAGATCGCCTTTACCGGATTTATGCAGCACACCCGCAACGCCGACGATATCGCCCAAGTCCAAGACTTTGGCAAACTCCCGAGCCTCTTTGGTGACGTACAGCTGGATTTGACCCGAGCCGTCCTGCAGCACCATAAAGGCTCCGCGATTGCGCACAATCCGCCCAGCCACGCTCACCTTTTTCCCCAGAGCCTCAAGCTCCTCTTTGCTGGCTTCACCATGGGCTGCCTGCAACTCCTGAGCTTTATGCTGCGGGCGAAAGTTATTGGGGAAAGGGTTACCGGCTGCTCGCAGCTCCGCCAGTTTGGCGCGCCGCTCGGCAATCAGTTTGTTCTCGTCTAGGACTTGCTCGGTCATGGGAATTCTTGCTGTAGGAAATGAAAATTAAAGGCCCGCTTTTAAACTCGCCTCGATAAACATATCGAGATCACCGTCCAGCACTGCCTCACAATTGGAGGTCTGCACACCGGTGCGCAAGTCTTTAATGCGGGCGTCGTCGAGAACGTAGGAGCGAATCTGGCTACCCCAGCCGATATCCGCCTTATTGTCCTCCAATACTTGTTTTGCCGCGTTGCGCTTTTGCATTTCCTGTTCGTACAGGCGAGCGCGCAACATCTTCATGGCCTTATCGCGGTTGGCGTGCTGCGAACGTTCGCTTTGGCACTGCACCACCACACCGGTGGGCTCATGGGTAATGCGAATGGCGGAGTCCGTCTTGTTAACGTGCTGACCACCGGCACCGCTGGCGCGGTAGGTATCAACACGCAGGTCGGCAGGGTTGACATTGATTTCGATATCGTCGTCGATTTCCGGTGATACGAACACGGAAGAAAAAGACGTATGGCGGCGGTTACCTGAGTCGAAAGGCGATTTGCGCACCAAGCGATGAACGCCGGTTTCAGTGCGCAACCAGCCGAAAGCGTAGTCACCTTCAAAGTGCACAGTCGCACTTTTGATGCCCGCGACCTCGCCGGGAGAGACTTCTTCCAGCGTGGTTTTAAAGCCTTTGTCGTCGCCCCAGCGCAAATACATACGCAGTAAGATTTCCGCCCAATCCTGTGCTTCCGTTCCCCCGGAACCCGCCTGAATATCGAGATAGGCATTATTCGGATCCGTTTCGCCCGAAAACATACGCCGGAATTCCAGCTGCGCGAGCTGCGCCTCCAGGGTTTGAGCCTCCTTTTCCACATCGGCGATGCTGTCCGCGTCATTTTCCTCCACCGCAAGATCGATCAATTCGCGGCAGTCCATCAATCCTTGATCCAGAGCCTCAATCGTTTTTACCACCTGCTCCAGAGACGCACGCTCACGCCCGAGCGCCTGCGCACGCTCCGGCTCACTCCACACATCCGGCTCATTCAGCTCCGCTTCGACCTCGGCCAATCGCTCTTTTTTGACATCGTAGTCAAAGATACCCCCGAAGCACGTCGGTGCGCTTTTTCATCTCAGTCAACATATTCAACAGGGGATTGATTTCCATGGAGCCTTCTCGGAGCAAAAAAAGAGAGCCGGGATTGTACATCAAGTGCCGACATGGTGAAAAATTGCCGGCGCTGGAGATTGGCCGTGCGCTAGCGACGCCCAGCGGAATCGGCGCGTAAATTTGGTGCATCCAGGATTAACACGGCTCTAAGTACTCCACCATCAACTGCACCGAGCGATTGCCGCGAAACTCATTCACGGACAGCTTGTAAGCCACGCGCACGCGCTGGCAATGCGGATTCGGCCAGGCCGTTACATCGACATTGAAAGCAATGGCATCCACCAGCACATTCGCTTGTCGCGGCGGCGCCAGGACCAACTTCAAATGCTTAGTGCCCACAATCTTCTGGCTCACCAGCTGAAACTCACCATCAAAAACGGGCTCAGGGAAGGCTTGCCCCCAAGGCCCACCCGCCTCTAATTGCTGCGCCAGCGTCAGGGAAAAATCTGCAGCGCCTAACTCACCATCGCTTTCAATCACGGGATCGAGCCCGCGCGCTCCCAAGTGCCGTGCCACCACCTCGGCAAAGGCTTGGGAGAAGTCCTCCAAGTGGTTCGCCTCAAGGCTCATCCCCGCCGCCATCGCATGGCCGCCGAATTTGTGCAGCAGCCCCGGCCGACTGGTCGCCACCTCATCGAGAATATCGCGCAGGTGCAAGCCCGGAATGCTTCTCCCAGACCCCTTAAGGCCGCCCTGTTCATCCTTAGCAAAAACGATGACCGGTCGGTGCCAGCGGTCTTTGATACGCGAAGCCAGAATGCCGATAACACCCTGGTGCCAATCCTCGCGGTACAAGCACAAGCCACAGGGCAGCTCCCCTTGCAGAGACTCGAGCATGGACGCCAAGCTCGCGGCCGCTTCTTTCTGCATCGCAGCTTCAATGGCACGGCGGTCGCGGTTGAGCATATCCAGCTCTTGAGCAAGCCCCTGCGCTTCGGCATCGCTATCGGTGAGCAGACAGCGGATTCCTAAACTCATATCGTCCAAACGCCCTGCCGCATTGAGCCTGGGCCCAACCACAAAACCCAGGTCGGTTGCCGAGAGCGTGTGCCAATCGCGCCCCGCCACCGTTAAAATCGCCTTAATACCCGGGCACGCGTAGCCGGCCCGCATACGCTGGAGCCCCTGAGCAACAAGAATGCGGTTGTTGAAGTCCAAAGGCACCACGTCAGCAACCGTGCCTAAGGCCACCAGATCCAGAAAGTTGGCGAGATTCGGCTCCCGCCTGTGTTCATTGAACCAACCCAGCTCACGCAGCCGGGTGCGCAAGGCCGTCATCACATAAAACACGACTCCGACGCCGGCTGCGCATTTACTTAAAAACTCACACCCCGGCTGATTGGGGTTCACTATGGCATCCGCGTCTGGCAGAACAGCACCTGGCAGATGATGGTCCGTTACCAGCACGCGAATGCCCAACTCGTGGGCGCGCGCCACACCCTGCAAGCTGGCGATGCCGTTGTCGACGGTGATAATCAGATCGGGCTTGCGCTGCGCCGCCACATCGACAATTTCCGGCGTCAGGCCATAGCCGTAGTCAAAACGATTAGGCACCAAGAACTCAACATCCGCATGCCCGAACGCCTTTAAGCACCGTACGGCAAGCGCCGTACTGGTGGCACCATCGGCGTCGAAGTCGCCGACGATCATAATCCGCTGCCCATATTGAAGCGCTGCCACCAACAGCTCCAGCGCCGCCTCAAGGCCCTTCAGCGCAGGGGATAAAAGGCGCTTCAATTCGTACTGTAGTTGTTCTTCACTTTTCACCCCACGGGCCGCGTAGAGGCGAGAAAGCAACGCAGGTGTATTAGGGAAAAGGGCGGGATCCACGATTGTTTCGCGGCGTTTGATCAACTTGCGCATAATCTGACCGGACAAAAATGACGGCGCAGTGTAACCCGGTTTGCACTCAGGCCAAAAAAATTGCAGCAGCCATAGCGCATGACACCTTTCCACTATGAGGAAAGGTGTTCGCGTAAGTCAGAAAAAAGGGGATGCGAAGACGGGTGTTTGCTTTACGCAACACCCAGGAATAGGAGGCGCAGACCGACAAGTCTTACGCGCCTCTTTTCCGACGTGCGTGTCAGCTGCGAATATTTTTCACAAGAAATGTTTTGAGCTGTGCCAGATCATCATCCAGAACCTCGTAACGCTCTTCGCGCGTGAACAGATCCTGCATATGATGAGGCAGCGCAGGATCCTGCCCCTGCCCTGCTTTGCGTACCGCCTCGGGAAATTTAGCGGGATGTGCCGTCGCTAAGCACACCATAGGTGTGGCAGTATCTCGACGCGTCTTACGCGCTGCCTGAACCCCAATTGCCGTGTGCGGATCGAGCAAATATTCCGTCGACTCAAACACCTCGCGAATAACCGCTACCGTCTCTTCATCGCTCAAGCGGTAGCTGCTAAATAGACTCTGCGCCCGACGCAGGGGCTCATCCGCCAAGGTTAGACGACCCGATGCTTTAAACTCGTCCATCAGTTGCTGAATCTGGCTGCCGTCGCGCTCATACAAATCAAACAGCATACGCTCGAAGTTACTGGATACCATGATATCCATGCTGGGAGATAAAGAATGCTGCAGCGGCTTTTTGCTGTGGTCGTTACCGCTGATGCAGCGGTGCAAAATATCGTTGCTGTTAGTGGCGATTACCAACTGCTCTACCGGCAGGCCCATACGTTGGGCGAGATAACCCGCAAAAATATCACCAAAATTTCCCGTGGGAACTGAAAAAGAGACTTTTCGGTGAGGCGCACCCAACGCCAGGCCGGCATAAAAGTAATAGACGATCTGCGCCATGATGCGCGCCCAGTTGATCGAATTCACCGCAACTAACTGCCGCCCCGCGGGCAAAAATGACTGGTCAGAAAAACTCGCCTTCACCAGGTTCTGACAGTCATCGAAGTTACCGCGTAAGGCGATGTTGTGTACGTTGTCTTCTAGCACCGTGGTCATTTGACGGCGCTGTACATCCGACACCCGCTGATGCGGGTGAAGAATAAAAATATCGACGTTTTCACAATTGCGACAGCCTTCAATGGCGGCGGAACCTGTATCCCCGGAAGTCGCGCCCAGTACCACAACCTTCTGCTGGCGCTTAGCCAAAATGTAGTCCAGCAAATTGCCAAGAAATTGCAAGGCAAAATCTTTAAAGGCCAGGGTTGGACCTTGGAATAATTCCAACACCCACTCGTTGTGCCCCGTCTGTACCAAAGGTGCTATCGCTTGATGCCGAAAATGATCGTAAGAGGTATTGATAATGCGTTTTAAATCTTCCTCAGGAATCGCCCCAGCAACAAACGGCGATATCACCTTGAACGCCAAATCGCGGTAAGGCAAACCCGCCCAGGAGGCGATTTCCGCGTGGGAAAACTGGGGCAACTGTTCTGGTACATAAAGCCCGCCATCACTGGCCAGACCCGTCAGTACCACATCCTCAAAGCCAAGTGCAGGAGCTGCACCGCGCGTACTAATGTATTTCACGGATGATTAAACCTTAATAAGTTTTAAGATAAGGACTCAACGCGGATTTTGACCACTCGACTGCCGATGGCGTCCAGCTTCTCTATCTGCTCAATCGCTTGATTGACATGGCTTTCACGCACCCGGTTGGTCAGCAGAATCACCGGCACTTCGGTTTCCCCCTGCCATGGCTGCTTCTGAATAAGCGCTTCAATACTGATGCCGGCGTCGCTCAAAATCTGCGTAATTTTGGAAAGCACTCCCGGCTTATCCACCGCGGACATGCGCAAGTAATAGCAGGTTTCAATCGCTTCTATCGGCAGTATGGGAAAGTCCTGCAACTGGTCGAAATGAGTGCCCAAGTAAGGAACCCGAACCTCCGGTCGCGCGGTGAGCGTTCGGCTGATGTCCATCACATCGGCGATAACTGCGGAGGCGGTTGGCTCAGAGCCCGCCCCTGGGCCGTAATACAGTGTCGGACCCGTTGCATCGCCCTTGATGACCACCGCGTTAGCAACCCCATCGACGTTGGCAATTAGCCGGCGCTCGGGAATGAGTGTCGGGTGAACACGCAGCTCCACCCCATGGTCATGCTTTCGCGCAATGCCTAGGTGCTTGATTCTATATCCCAACTCTCCCGCGTAAGCGACATCCACAGGAGAGATCTGGCTGATGCCCTCAGTAAAGACTTTATTGAACTGCAGGGGCATGCCAAATGCGAGCGCCGCCAAAATTACCAGCTTATGCGCCGCATCTATCCCCTCCACGTCAAAGGTGGGATCTGCCTCGGCATAACCAAGTGCCTGGGCTTCCTTCAACACCTCTTCAAACGCGCGGCCTTTATCGCGCATTTCTGTGAGAATAAAATTGCCGGTCCCATTAATGATGCCCGCCAGCCACTCAATGCGGTTGGCAGACAGGCCTTCACGCAGTGAGCGAATGATTGGAATACCACCGGCAACGGCCGCTTCATAGGCAATACTCACCCCACGCTCAAGAGCTTTGTGAAACAGCTCATTACCGTATTGGGCGATCAATGCCTTATTGGCGGTCACTACATGCTTGCCATTGACAATGGCGCGCTCGATCAATTCTTTGGCAACCGTCGTGCCGCCGATCAACTCAACCAGAATGTCGACCTCTGGATTTTCGGCAACGGCGAAGACGTCATCGGTAAAGGGTATATCGGCAAAACCGAGGTCGGAATTAGGGCGTCGAGAAGCGATTTGGGCAATGCGAATTGCGCACCCAATCCTCGCCTCGATTTCGGTCTGATTGCGAAGAATCACTTTTACAGTACCGCTGCCAACGGTACCCAGGCCACATATCCCGATATTGACTGGTTTCAATCTGACACCTCTATGCTGACGTCACCCCGGCTGACCCAGGGCCAAAAGATACGCAACCATACTGACGCGACTGAAGGCTGTCAATTGGAGCAAAAGCGGGAAATTACGGGCGCGATCAGAGCTGATCGCGCCTGGAGGAAGGCATTTAAATATTCAACATCTCAAGCAGTCTAGCAGGCTCCACATAGCCGCCGATCAACTGCCCGTCTTCAAAGAGCAAAGCGGGAGTGCCGCTGATATTCATTTTGCGGCCCAGTTCAAATTGCTCAGCCACAGGGTTGCCTTCACAGACATTTTCAGGAATTTCCTGGCGCAGCTTCAACTTGGTGATCGCCTCATTCGGGTCTTTTGCACACCAAGCAGACGCAATCTTGGTGTAGGACTTAGAGTGAATCCCCGCTCTCGGGTACGCCAAATAGCGAACCTCGATACCAAGATCGTTGTATTCGCTAACTTTCGAATGCAACAGCTGACAATAGCCGCAATCAACATCGGTGAAAACGTACATCACCTTTTTCACTTCGCCCTTTGGCGAAAAAACGATGGTGTCTTTCTTATCGATGTCGGCAATAAATTTGGCACGCTCAACATTGCGCTCCTGGTCCGTCAGATTAACGATCTTACCCGGCGACACCTCGAAAACTTCACCCGCCATAAAGAACTTGCCATCAGCAGTGGCGTATATCTGCGCGCCGTCACCGATGGTTGTTTTGTACAGACCGGGAATCACCGAAGATTCAACACTGGTAACGACAACCCCCGGCTTGGCAGCCTGCAAAGAGGCTGAAATGGCCTGTTTGACCTTCTCCAGCCCGGCATCCTTTTTGGGGGCTTCCGCCGCGTAAACACCAGAAACCGTCATGAAGCTTAGCAGCAGCGCTTGTAAGCCCGTCTTTAAAAATGGAATTTTCATAGGTAATGACTTCTTTACTCGTTATAGGCACGCCAACGCCGACATACAGCGCTGCCAGGTCTGACCCAGACAGCATTTTGCCCAAGCAGGTTCCGCAATATGACAACCGGACCAAAGAACAGGCAAGTCATAATCCGATTTTTGTGAATCACCACCCTTATTTAAAGAGCTGGCGTATAACAAAAAAAGCGGCCTAAGCCGCTTTTAGAACCTTGAAACTCAGTTGAGCTTTTCTTTGATTCGCGCTGCCTTACCGGCAAGATTGCGCAGATAGTACAGCTTCGCCTGACGCACATCACCACGGCGCTTAACCGTGATGTTGGCGATTTGCGGGCTGTGGGTCTGGAAAGTCCGCTCTACGCCAACACCGTGAGAAATCTTGCGCACCGTGAAAGCAGAGTTCAGACCGCGGTTGCGAATACCGATAACCACGCCCTCATAGGCCTGCAGGCGCTCGCGCTCACCTTCGATCACTCGAACCTGTACAACAACGGTATCACCGGGAGAAAACTCGGGGACGTTTTGCTTGAGCTGCTCGTTTTCCAGCTCTTGGATGATTGTGTTCTTAGAACTCATGGCATGCTCCCAAACAATATATGTAGCTTCTCAGCTATAACTCTGATTTCAAACGGCAAATCTGCCAATTCATTGTTCAGTTTTGCGTTCTGCCCGATAAGCCTGTAACAGCCCGCTACTGACAGAATCTAACTGAATATTTTGCAACAACTCTGGCCTGCGCTCCCAAGTTCTACCCAAGGACTGCTGCAGGCGCCAGCGCTCGATGCGCTTGTGGTCGCCGCTCAACAACACCGACGGAACTCGTTTGCCGGCATATTCTTCCGGCCGTGTGTAGTGGGGGCAATCCAGCAATCCCGACACAAAGGAGTCCTGAACGGCCGACTCTGCATCCCCCAAGGCACCTGGAAGCATGCGAGTTAGAGCATCAATCATGACCATTGCCGGCAATTCGCCGCCGCTGAGCACGTAGTCGCCAATCGACCATTCCTCGTCCACCTCGGCCTCTATAAAACGCTCGTCGACGCCTTCGTAACGCCCGGCAATCAGCACCAAATTTTCCGCAGCGGCCAGTTGTGCCACTCCGCAATGATTCAGCGGCTTCCCCTGCGGGGATAAATAAATCACTCGAATTGCGCCTGCTTCCGCTCCGCGGGAGGCCAGCCAGTGCTTTGCCGCCGCCGTGGCTTCCGAAAGAGGTCCGGCCATCATGACCATTCCGGGGCCGCCGCCGTAGGGCCGGTCATCAACGGTCTGGTGGCGATCTACCGCAAACTCTCGCGGGTTGATGCAATGCAACTCCACCAATCCTCGACTCACTGCGCGCCCGGTAATGCCGTAATCGGCAACCGCTGCGAACATCTCGGGAAACAAGGTGACAACGCAAACACGCATAACCCGCTGCGCCGGAGCCCCGCTCAAAACTCAGGGTCCCAATCGACGCGAACCTCTCCCGAGGTTAAATCCACTCCGACAAGGTACAAGTCGGGAACATAAGGAATCAGGCGCTCCCGGTCATCCAGACTGCCTTCCATTGGACGAACGACCATCACGTCGTTAGCCCCAGTCTCCATCATTTCTGCGATACGACCGAGCAATAACTCGGTACCGCCCACCTGGGTGATGACCTTCAAGCCGATCAACTGATGCCAGTAGTACTCGCCAGCGGGCAGTTCGGGCAGCTCTGCTTTATCGACTTCGATTTCCGCACGCCCCAATAAAGCCGCCACATCTCGGTCATCAATACCCTTGAAGTGGACCACCAACCCTTGAGGTCGCACTTTATAGGCGTCAACTTCTACAGCCCTAAGCCCCGTCGCAAGCTTCAGTCGCCATGAGCCGTAATTCAATATATTTTCTTCTGGCTGAGTAAACGAACGAACCTTAATCCAGCCTTTTACTCCGAATACGCCAGCAAGCTGCCCTACAATAAGGTTTACTGACGACTTGTCTGCCATAGATACAATTAAGCAGCGGCAGTTTCTTTAGCGGATTCTTTGATCAGCTTGCTGACACGCTCAGACACTTGAGCTCCATGACTCAACCAGTACTCCAAGCGCTCGGAGTCTATACGCAGCGGGACTTCCTGGCCTCGGGCGATCGGATTGAAAAAGCCGATACGCTCGATGAAGCGCCCATTGCGCGCACTGCGGCTGTCAGTGACGGTCAAATGATAGAAGGGGCGCTTTTTGGAGCCTCCACGAGCCAAACGAATGATTACCATGAATCTTTAGTCCTGTATCTAAAAATTAACTGCGCGCTGCGAAAGACTTTCGCAACGCGCAAACAGTAAGAAATTGCTGCTGATATCACCCCAAAGCCAAGGGGGTGCGCAGAAGGCCGCGTATTCTAATCGAAAGAAAAATTCGTGTATAGAGTTTAAACAGAGGGGCCAGCAGAATTTACGAATGTTTATTGGCCGTGGTTCACACTACTTACCTCGATTAACGGCCAAACCCTGGCGGCAACCCACCCTGTCCCATCAAGCCGGACATGCCTCGCATCATTTTGTTCATGCCCCCGCCCTTAAGCTTTTTCATCATCTTACCCATTTGCTTGTGCTGTTTGAGCAAGCGATTAAGGTCCTGAAGCTCCGCCCCGGCTCCTTGTACAATCCGGCGCTTGCGCGAGCCATTCAGGATCTCTGGATCGCGCCGCTCTGCTGGTGTCATCGAGTTGATTAAGGCCTCCATACGCTTGAACTGCTTGGTCACATCCGTCTGCTCTGCCATCTGTGCCATGTTGCCCATGCCGGGAAGCTTTTCCAAAACTGAACCGATACCGCCCAGACTTTGCATCTGCTGAAGTTGGTCACGCAAATCTTCCAGATCAAATCCCTTGCCTTTCTTAACCTTCTGTACCAGTTTTTCTGCCTTTTCCCGATCCAGCTTTTGCTCTGCTTGTTCGATCAGGGAGAGGATGTCGCCCATCCCCAAAATACGGGACGCCAAGCGATCGGGATAAAACGGTTCCAGAGCATCGACTCGCTCGCCCATACCGAGGAATTTAATCGGCTTGCCGGTCACGAATCGTACGGAAAGCGCCGCACCACCCCGCGCATCACCGTCGGCCTTGGAGAGGATCACACCGGTCAATGGCAGAGCTTCGCTGAACGCCTTTGCGGTATTAACAGCATCCTGGCCGATCATCGCATCCACCACGAACAGCGTTTCTACCGGGTTCAGCGCTTTGTGCAGCTGCTGAATTTCCGTCATTAATGCTTCATCTATATGCAGCCGACCGGCAGTGTCGATGATGACCACATCGGCATGGATTTTACGGGCGTGAGCAACGGCATTTAGGCCGATATCCACGGGCGCCTGCTCAGGCGTGGAGGGGAAGAATTCCGCAGCCACCTCCCCCGCAAGCGTCTCCAGCTGTTGGATTGCTGCGGGGCGGTAGACATCCGCACTCGCGACCAACACCTTTTTCTTCTCTTTTTCTTTGAGAAACCGCGCGAGCTTCGCCACGGTTGTCGTTTTACCTGCCCCCTGCAAGCCTGCCATCAAAATCACTGCGGGCGGCTGTACAGCTAGATCAAGCTTCTCATTCGACTCACCCATCACTTGGGTAAGCTCACTTTCAACAATCTTCAGGAATTGCTGGCCCGGATTTAAGGCTCGGGAAACCTCTTGCCCCAGAGCTCGTTTGCGCACCTGATTAACAAATTCCTTGACCACAGGCAGAGCCACATCCGCTTCCAGAAGGGCTTTTCGCACCTCGCGCAAGGTATCTTGGATATTGTCATGGTTTAAACGCGCCTTGCCCGTTATGGTGCGAAGACTGCGACTTAAGCGATCCGAGAGGCTTTCGAACATAATTTTTAAGATTCAACGGTTAAGTGATGTGGCTTTAAAGCAGCGGCAGTATATCGTCAAAGCTTGGCAAAGACGACAGTGGACTTGGCAAGCCCTTGCCAAGCCTCCCTCAAGCACTCTAACCTAGCTGTTTACCCGGCCACTTCAACTCAAAAAGAATCTGAGCTATGCCAATCACACTTGCTACCGCTCTTTACAGCATTGCTTGGGTAATCTTAGTACGTGCGGTCATCCGCAGGCGAGCGATTGCCCCCGCTGCCTTCAGTATTATTCTGGCATCAGGTCTAGTTGCCCATGGTGTCGGCCTCTATCAGCAAATGATTCTGCCTGACGGCTATCACTTCGCACTCTTTAAGACATCCTCACTGTTCTTTTGGACGGCAAACTTTCTCATCCTGCTCAGCAGCCTGCGCAAACCGCTGCACAATCTGTTTCTGATCACGCTCCCCATTTCCGTCGCTACTCTATTGGGCAGCTTGTACTGGGGCACCGAATCACCTGCCTATGTAAAACTGAGCGCCAAAACCGCCATCCACATCCTGCTGTCAATTGTCGCCTATAGCACCATGATTGTGGCAACGGTGCAGACCCTGCTGCTGGCGTATCAGAACTATCAGTTACGGCACCGCCACCCAACCGGACTGGTAAGACTCCTGCCACCACTACAGACGATGGAACACCTCCTCTTTGAGCTGCTTTGGGTTGGGGAAATTCTGCTTACGCTGGTCATTATTACCGGCATATTCGAGATCGAAAGCATTGCGGCGCAACACCTTCACCACAAAATCGTCTTCACTATACTGGCGTGGCTGATCTATGCCACGCTGCTTTGGGGGCGACATTATCTGGGATGGCGAGGCAGCTCAGCTGTTCGCTGGAGCCTTTCGGGTTTCGCCTGCCTAGTTCTCGCTTATCTAGGCAGCAAGTTCGTGCTGGAAATGATTCTCGGAGTCGGTTGATTCGATTAACCGGTAAGCGCCCAGAGGATTTCTGCGCAAAGCGACGCACTACAGGCTCGTTCTCGTGACATTTTTCTCAGCAACCGCTCAGCCCAGATCCCAATTTAAACAAATGTTCTGAGCAGTGGCCTCCAAAACCCCTTTTCATCGCTATTCAGAATAAATTCTGCCGTTAAGCTAGCCCAACGAAGCGCCTATGCGTTTCAACTAAATGATTACCGTCAATTAGCACTGGGCGTGAAGATGTCATTTCTCGATTCTGAATATCTGTTTGAAGTTGCCAAGCGCAATCCGGAAGAACTTGAGAGCATTCGCCAGCGCGAGGTCGAGCAACTGATCGCCCGCGCTCCGGAGCACTTAAAAGCGAGGTTGCGTGGATTGCAGTTTCAAATTGACTGCAAAAGAAGGCTCCACCGCACGCCACTGGGCGCCTGTATTGAAGTCAGCAAACTGATGCTAGAGTCCGTGCACTCGCTCAACAAAGCTCTTCACGGCAGAGAGCCAAATGAATTACCCCTTAAGGTTAAAGCTGCGAAAGTTCTCGAGTTTCCATCGCCTGAAGGATCCAAAGCTCATGCATTCAATAATTCAAGGGCGCCATAGGCAGGTTCCTCATAGGGATGAGCTTGCTTCATAGCCGCTAGCACGCCTTTCAGGCTCGCCACATCACAAATCATCTCGACCTTGTACTCCTTGACTTGAGCCAGCTTATTAAGCTCTCCTAGGTGCGGCTGACTACCTTTTAATGGCCGAAACTGTCCCTGGCCTAGAATCTGCCAAGCACATTGCTCGTAATCTCCAACGCGCCCGGCACCGGCGGAGAACATAGCGGACTTTACCTGCTCCAAGTGGCTTTCGGGGACATAAACAAACAACTGAATCATATAAGCACCTATCTGTTGGATTAGAGATAGAATGGCGAGCCTTTAAATCACACTTTCGTATTATGCGTTTATTTGTCGACAATCTTACTAACATTGATTTCAGCTATCTCTGCCCCGAGCGCGGTTTGGTGGGTGAAACCTGGCTGGCCAGCATAGAGCTTTCGGGAGAGCCAGATCAGCAAGGCATGATCTGCGATTTTGGCATAGTAAAAAAACAGTTAAAGCAGTGGCTGGACTGCCACCTTGATCATTGTTTGTTGGTGCCAAGCCAAGCTCCCGAGGTAAACATCGAGCAATCAGATCAACAGTTATCGATTAGCTTAAGCTGTCACAATAACTCACAGATTCATGTCGACAGCCCCCAAGTCGCCATCTGCGTGATCGACACCGCACAGATCACTCCACAGTCGGCCGCCCGGTGGTGTGAAATAAAGCTAAAGGGCATGTTTCCCAAGGCAAAACTGTCTATTTCTTTCAGCGCAGAACAAATTGCATCCCCTTATTACCACTACAGTCACGGCCTAAAGAAACATAGCGGTGACTGCCAGCGCATTGCTCATGGTCACAGATCAAAGCTGATGGTTTGGCGAAACGGGACTTTAGCGGAAGACTTAATGAGTGAGTGGGCTGAGCGATGGTCAGACATCTATATTGCCACGCGGGAGGATTGCGTAGCCGAAAAAAATGGGGTTATGACCTTCAGCTATACCGCCAATCAAGGTCATTTCCGCCTAAGTATTCCTAGCGCGCGCTGCTACGTGATAGATACAGATACTACTGTCGAATATATCGCTCAACACTTGGCAGGCGAGATTCACGCAGCCCACCCCGACGACCATATTGTCGTAAAAGCATTCGAAGGAGTTGGGAAGGGAGCTATAGTGGAAGTAAAACCGCCCCCTAAGTAACGGCCAAGGCTATTACCCCGCTTTTAGCAACCTAATGTCGCGCCCTGAGACCTAGGGAAAACTGGGGCCCTTCGATAACTCCTAGCCATAACGGGGCCGG